>JAEZLU010000081.1 GCA_023415075.1 Bacillota bacterium | reverse complement strand
GCCAAGGGCACCTACGTGGAGTTCGTCGTCGCCCCCAACCAGGATGTGGACTTCGGCGACATCCTGGTGGTGGAAGGGAAAAACGGCGACCGTTTTTATATCCGGGCCTATGATTTCAAGATAAAGTCCCGCTGGTCTGGCATCAACAACGTGGGTTATCTTATGAACAAGCTCGACGGCGAGGGCAAGGTCGAGAATCAGGAGGAGCTGGAGTTTTACCTGGGCGGCAATCACACGGTCAAGATCGGCATGGCCGAGCAGTTGTGCTACGCCGACGGCAACCATCTTTACAACCCCAAGACCTGCCCCGATTTCTTCTGTGAGGTGCGCGGCCTGAGTCCCGACGACTCGGCCCTGCTGGCCGAAATGAAAGGCGATCTGGAGATCGGCTTCCTGAAAAGCGGCCGCGGCGTTCTCGAACTGCCTGTCGGCATATACGGCTCAAAGGCGATAACCGAGCATATCGGCATTTTCGGTACCACCGGCTCGGGCAAAAGCAACCTCGTGAAGGTGCTGGCCGGGTCGGTGATGGGCAGCAACAGTTATGGTATGCTGGTGTTCGATGTCCACAACGAGTATTATCGAGACCTTGTCCGTTATCCCGGCGTCAGAGAGCGGCTGGCGGTTTACAATACCAATCCTCAAGCCGACTACGCCCGCCGACTGGCGGTAAGTTTCGACGAAGTCGGCCCGGAGGATGTCACGGCCTGCGCCACTTTTTCCGAGCCGCAGTTCGATGCCATCTACAAGTTGTCGTCGGTGCTCCGTGAAGACTGGGTACGCGATGTCCTGCGCTACGAAACCGAGGATCTCATCGACGAGCTGAAGGCCACTACCGGCCAGAAATTCCAGGCCCGTACCATCAGCAAGATAAAGAGCATCTGCTGGAACATTCAGCAGGAACTCAATATCCAGGATGACCAATCGTCGGTGCTGGCTGGCATGATGAATGAGCTTGAGGAGGGCAAGGTCGTGCTGGTCGAGCTCAAAAATATTTCACCTGTGGGCGAGCAGGCCCTGTCAACCCTGTTGTCCAAGAAACTCCTCAGCCACTACGCCGCCAAGCCCGACGTCGAGCGCAGCCAGGCTAGGCCGGTGCTCATCGTCCTCGAGGAAGCCCACCGCTTCCTCGGCAAGAAGGAGCACAGCAGCAACAACGTATTCGCCCGCCTGGTGAGCGAGGCCCGCAAATTCAATCTCGGCCTGTGCGTGGTTGACCAGCAGCCGCGCCTGCTGGCCGATAAGGTGCTGTCACAGCTCAACACCCTGTTCATCCTCGGCCTGGCCTCCAAGGCCGACCGCAATAAGCTGGAGGCAATGTGCCGCAAGGATATCCTCCAGCAGCGCAACGAAATCAAGAACCTAGACTGCGGCGAGATGGTTGTGGCCACAAACTATATGCGCTTCGCCGCCCCCGTTAAGGTCCACAAGTTCGACGATTACTTGAGCCGCTTCGCTGTGGCTGCCACCAAGCCTCCCGTACCGACCGCCGTGATAGCGTTCGCACCGGCGGCTGTGCCGGCGGTATTAAGTTAATAAATATTTAGACCGTTCAGAAACCCCCAGATGCTAGGCGGTCCGAGGGAGCAAGCGAAGACAGTACTGTAAAATGGTACGGCAAGCACGCTCCCGCAGGACCAACAAAGCAGATGGGGGTTTCTGAACGGTCTAAACACGGGGGCTATGCATACACTTTCCTTGAGGGGGGCGAGAGGCAATGCTACGCCGTAAGGGCAACCTCCAGGCCATGGCCGCCTTTTTGGAGATTCCGCCCGATATCGTGCTCGATATGCCGCGGCTGACAATGCTGGGCAATAAGCAGCTCCTGGTGGAAAACCATAAGGGCATAATCGAGTATACCTCAGGGCTGGTGCGAGTAAAGCTGAACCAGGGAGAACTGGCCGTTACCGGTGACAGCCTGAGTATTGGCAACCTTCAGCAGGAGCACATACTGGTGGAGGGGACAATCAGGAGACTGGAATACGAAGCTTGAGGTGTCGACGATGATGCTGCTGCGGATAGCCAATTATTTGCAGGGAGCCGTCCGGATTCGGATAAGCGGCGCCTTCCCCGAGAAATTCATCAACTTGTGTCTGGCGAGAGGCATTTTTTTGTGGGGTATTTTTCGCAACGACGGCGATCTTATCGCCTCGATCCGCCTGGCCGACTTTTTGCGCATTAGGCCACTGGTGAGGCTGAGCCGCAGCCGGGTGCAGGTGGTCGGCCACGGCGGCTTGCCATTCACCGTCAAGCGCATTCGGCGGCGCAAAATGATGGTGGTCGGCGCGCTGCTCTTCTTTTTCTTCCTTAATCTGCTGTCTTCATATATATGGTTCGTCGATGTCAGCGGCCAAAAAATGGTGGCGGCCGACCGCATCAGGGCCCTGGCCGCCGACCACGGGCTCAGGCCGGGTGTGCGCAAAAACTCGGTCGTCGCCAAGGAACTGGAGAAGGAAGTGCTGCTGGACCTGCCGGAGGTGGCCTGGGTCGGCATCCGCCTTTCCGGCACGCGGGCGGTGGTTGAGGTTGTCGAGAAGACGCTGCCCAAGCCGGAGGATAAGTCGCCGGCCCATGTTGTCGCCGCCAAGGATGGGGTAATCACTGAAATTATCGCCCTGTCCGGCCAGCCGGCGGTGAAAAAGGGCGATACCGTCAAAAAGGGCGATCTGCTGGTCAAGGGGTTCCCACCGGCGCCACCGTCCGAGGACGGCAAACCGCCGGTCATCGCCGTGCCGGCCACCCTCATCCGCGCCAGCGGCATCGTCAAGGCCAGGGTGTGGTACGAAAGCTACGGCGAGGCCGGACTGACCCAGGAAATCGAGGAGCGAACCGGCCGCCAGGTGCTGGCTGTCACCCTTAAGGCCGGTCAGCACGAGGTTGTGTTGAAGGGTGCGCCAACGCAGCCATTTGCCCGTTTCGAGACCGAGGTCATCCGCAAAAAGCTGCCCGGGGGCAGGAATAGCGACTTCGTTGTCGAATCTACTATAAATATCTTTCACGAATTATCATCCGCAAAGC
>JAEZLU010000080.1 GCA_023415075.1 Bacillota bacterium | reverse complement strand
ACCGTCGTCGGCGGCTTGGAGAAAATCACCGGATGCTTGGGGATGGCCGACTCGTCCTTGACCTTTTCGAACTCCATAGCATGTTCGCGGTAATTCTTGCCGATGCAGAAGATATTCTTGCGGGGCCGGGGGATGGGGGCCAGCAGCTTCACCTCGCTGAGGGCCAGCTTGGGGCACTTGTCGTCGGCCGTGGCCAGGATTTTTGCCACCGTATCGACCGCCGGCTGGCCGGCGTCTAAGAGCTCCAGCATAGTCGCCGGCAGCGTCTGGCTGCCGAGCACGTGCTTTTCGGCCGCCGCCAGCGGCAGCACCGCCTTTTTGTCGGCTGTCAGCACGCCGATATCGGTCTTGCCGTCCTTCGCGAAAGTTGCAAAATACATAGCTATCGCCTCCTGAAAAATAATCCGCAGCCGCACCGCTGAAATCCCTGCCGGCAGTGTCGGCTCTGTCTGTAATGCGTCCGCAAAAGCCCGGTCTGATGGCGCCCGTGGTTATTCGTATCATCCAATACAATTCCCGGGTTGCCGCCATTTTCCTGCCGCAGCCGAGAAAAATCGCCGCCGGCAATGCCTAACCGGCGAAGCCGTCAGACTGGCGACCGGCATAAACAAGTTTGCCGGTGGCTAAGAAAACTGAGAAGGCAGTTGCCAACAGCTTTGTTTCGTGTTAAGATGAAAAAAGATAATTGTATACAATATTCAATTTAGCGGGCAGCGGACGGAGAAACGCTCTGGTTTTTCCGGAAGCAATCGGCAAGCTGTCGCGGCTTTTGGGCCGACACCTCTACGGTGGCGGGAGTGAGGGGCTGAGACCTGGTTGTAATAACAACCGGGTCTTTTATATTACCGGCATTGATTACTACGTGGGGTGTCTTTGAAAGCCCCGCCTGCCGGATGTCCCGACCGCCTTGCGGCAGCAAACAGCCGAAGGAAGGTTTATAGCTAGGTTACTGAGAGAAGAAAAGTGTACTACTGCAAATCTAATTGAAGCAGGCAGCGGACGGAGAAACTTTACGGTTTTTCCGGAAGCAATCGGCAAGCTGTCGCGGCTTTCGGGCCGGCACCTCTACGGTGGCGGGAGCGAGGGGCTAAGACCTGGTTGTTATAACAACCAGGTCTTTTGATTTCCCGGCATTGATTACTACGTGGCGCGTCTTTGACAGCCTCCTCTGCCGGACACCCGGACGCCTGGTCGGCAGCGACCAATTAATTTACACGACAAAAGGAGGATACCACATGATCGATCTGACAAAAATCCTTATTCCCGGTCAAAATTCTCTCGTGCGCAAGGTCATCCAGCGTTCCGACACGGCAGCCAACTACTCGCAAGACCTAAACGAATTTATGGCCACGCCGGCTTGGGTTGACATGGCCATTCGCGCCGCCATCGACGCTGTCGACAAGCACCTGCCCGAAGGCTACATTACCGTTGGCACATATATTGCCATCCACCATGAAGCGCCGACCTGCCTTGGTATGACCGTAACCGTCCAGGCCACCCTGCGGGAAATTAACGGCCGGCTTATCTTCGACATCAAAGCCTGGGACGAAATCGGCGAAATCGGCAAAGGCGTCCACGAACGCCATGTCGTCAACCGTGAATCATTGCAAAAAAGAGCCAAAGAACGTTGGCAATATATGGCTAAGCGTTCATTTTGAAAGGAGATTTGCAAATGACTGTACCTGACACTACTGACGGAGCCGTCATTCTCAGCATTATCGACTTTATCCTCAGCCTGCTGTTTATATCGGCCATCGGCGTGCTGCTTTATTTTCTGCCGCTTGTCAATCGTTTGGGCGAAGTGGACGAAGACTTGTCCGAATAACATCAAATCACTGCGGGAGATGAGATACAATGTATGAACAAATGCAAGGCTTCCTGCTGGTTCTTGCCCAGCAGACCGGCCTGGCCCAGCTATGGTGGGGCAACATCGTTATGATTCTTGTCGGCGCCAGTCTTATATACCTGGCCATCAAAAAGAGATACGAACCCTTCCTGCTCATCGGCATAGGTTTTGCCTGCATCATCGCCAATGTGCCCGGATCGGACATCACTCAGCCCGGTGGCCTGTTCGGTTTAGCCTATCAAGGGGTAGCTCAGCTTATTGTGCCGCCCCTCATCTTTCTGGGTGTCGGCGCCATGACCGACTTCGGGCCGATGATTGCCAACCCCAGCCTGGTAATCCTCGGGGCCGCCGCCCATCTAGGCATCTTTGTCGCCATGATCGCCGCCAAATTTGTCGGCTTTTCCATCGGCGAAGCCGGCGCCATCGGCATTATCGGCGGTGCCGACGGCCCGATGGCCATCTACGTCACCATGAAGCTGGCACCCCACCTACTGCCGCAGATTTCGGTGGCCGCGTACTCCTATATGGCCCTTATGCCGCTGATCCAGCCGCCGGTAATGAAGCTCCTGACTACCAAGGAAGAGCGCCAGATAATTATGGACCAGACACGCTACGTCAGCCGTCTGGAAAAAATCGTTTTCCCGGTAGTAATCGCTATCGTCGTCAACCTGATGCTGCCGCCGGTTGCCCCCCTGATCACCATGATGATGCTGGGCAACCTCTTCCGTGAATGCCTGCTGGTCGACCGGCTGGCCGATACCGCCGCCAACGAAATACTGAACATCATCACCATCGTCCTTACCGTTGCCATCGGCTCGACAATGGAAGCCAGCCAGTTTCTCAACTGGAAAACCCTCCAGATTATTCTTCTCGGACTTGTCGCTTTTGTCTTCGGTACGGCCTCAGGCGTCATTGCCGCCCGGATAATGAATAAACTGAGCGGCGGCAAAGTAAACCCCCTCGTCGGCTCGGCCGGCATCGCTTCCGTTCCCATCGCCGCCCGCGTCTCCCACCTTGTCGCCCAGAAAGAAAACCCTTACAACTACCTTATCATGCATGCCATGGGCCCTAATTTGGCCGGCGTCTTCGGCACCGCCATATCTGGCGGCATCATGCTTGCCCTTCTGGGGGTAAAATAGGCAGCAGGCCAAAATCCGGCAGGATTTGGCGCTGCCCAGGCGAATTAAACGAGGAAAAAGGCCGCGTCGGTCTTTCCTCGCTCCGGCCGGCCAAGGAGGAACCGCCATTGACAACAGGCAAATGTGCTCTCTGCAAAGTCGCCGGCAAAATCTGCCGCCAGCCGGACGGCACCTACCCGGCCTTCTGCTCGACCGAGCTCTACCCCGGCCCGCTCGCCGAAGCGGCGGCGGCCTATCAGGAACCGGCCACCCGTGAATTCGCCCGCCAGGCCTCCATTCAGGAAGCCGAATGCTACATCGACCGGGCGGCCGAACCTGCCTACCGCTACCCGGTCAAACCCCGCATCCAGGAACTGATCGAATTCGCCCGCAAAATGAACTACCGCAAACTTGGCCTGGCCTTCTGCGGCGGTCTCCACGGCGAAGCCGCCATCGTCCACAAAATCCTTGAAGACCACGGTTTTGAAGTCGTCTCGGTCGTCTGCAAGGTCGGCGGCGTCGACAAAG
>JAEZLU010000054.1 GCA_023415075.1 Bacillota bacterium | reverse complement strand
AGCACCGTGCGCATGAGATGGGCGAATTTCTTCTTTTCATCCGATCTCCTGGCCAGGCAGTTGATTTCCGGCATCTCATTCATCTCCTATCCGAGAAATTACGGATTCGGCCTGGTAAGCTTTCGTTCCGTTGCCGATAAACGAAGCAAGAAGCATGCCAATACCAAAAATAGGCCGACAAGGCCATTTGCGCCAGGGTGATCGCCGCCGGCTGTACCGCGAAACGGGCAAAAACTGCACAATACCGTGTAAATGTTGGCATAGGCTCAGCGACTTTTCCCAGAGCCGCCGATGCAATTCCGTCGTCGACACCGTTAGTATATTTTCTGCCAAAATAAAAATATCCCCAGACGTTAGCTGACAGGAAATTGGTAAAACAATGCCGAAAGGTACCAAAAATACCACAGAGGCTGCTCACCGGCGGCGAGCGGCCCGGAGTAGGAGGCAGGCGGGATGAGTGCAGACGGGATTCTTCAGAGCTATCTCTCGGTGGCGCCGGCTATCCAGGACTTGTTTATCAGTGACGTAGGCATTTCGATAACCGACCGGGAGAAATTTCTTTACTACAAACCCGGCAAGACGCTGGACCTCAAGGTGCCAGCCGGCGCGCCGGTCAAGCCCGGAATGGTTACCGACATCGCCATGCGCGAACGGCGCCGGGTGATCGAACGGAAAGACGTGTCGGTATGGGGTATTCCTTTTATCGCCCTGGCCATACCGATTTATGACGAAACCGGCGAGGTCGTCGGCTCCTTTTCCATCCAGGAGTCGGTGGAAAAGCAGGACCAACTCAAGGAAATGTCGGCCAAACTGGCTGATAGCATAAACATCCTGTCGGCCACCGCCGAAGAGATCACCGCCCAGTCCGAAGAAGCGTCGGCTTCCTGCGAGGGAATAGCCGCGGTCGTCAAAAGCTCCAAGGACAAAGTCGCCGAGACCGACCAGATCGTCAATCTCATCAAAGACATCGCCGGTCAGACCAACCTGCTCGGCCTTAACGCCGCCATTGAGGCTGCCCGGGTCGGCGCCCAGGGGCGCGGCTTTGGCGTAGTGGCTGAGGAAATCCGCAAACTGGCAGGCACCAGCGCCGAGTCGGTGGCCAAAATCGACGGCGTCATCGGCGCCGTCCAAAGCGACAGCGATAGGGTGAGCCGCGAGATCGAGCAGGTGCGGAACGTGGTTGCCGACATCTCCAAGGCCATCACCCACATCGCCGAGGCCATTCAGGAGGCCGGCAAACTGGCCGAACGGCTCGATTCCATGGCGTCCCGGAACCTAAGCCAGTAATTTTCGCAACCACCGGGTGTACGCCGGTGGTTTTTTCCTGCCCCTGGCGTTAACGAAAACTTAACAAACTCCGTAAGCCGACCCGCAGGATTAACTGGGTCCGGCCGGGAATCCATAGACAACCCCGGAAAATCCGGCCGCGGCAAAAGGCGGCCGTGCAGGAGGCTCCTCATGGCAGGCAAGATTCTCGTCGTCGACGACGAAGCCAACATCCGTCAACTCGTCAGATTCAACCTCGAAAAGGAAGGCTACGCTGTTCACGAAGCCGCCGATGGCTTGGCCGCCCTCGACCTGGCCCGGCAGGAGAAGCCCGACCTTATCGTTCTTGACATAATGCTGCCAGGCAAAGACGGCCTGGAAGTCTGCCGCCTCCTCAAGGCCCAGGCGGCCACGGCCGGCATCGCCATCATCATGCTGACCGCCAAGGCCGAAGAAATCGACACAATCCTCGGCCTGGAGATGGGGGCCGACGACTACGTCACCAAGCCCTTCAGCCCCCGCGAACTGACGGCGCGGGTCAAGGCGGTCCTCCGCCGGAGCCACCAGGAGCCCTTCCAGGCCGACGAGCTGATATACGGCGCCCTGCGGCTCGACCTGGTCCGCTACGAAACCCATCTCGGTGGCGACAAGCTTGAGCTTACCCCGAAGGAATACGAACTGCTCAAATTTCTTGTGGCCAACGTCGGCCGGGCTTTCAGCCGCGAACAGCTGCTGGAAAAAGTCTGGGGCTACGAATACGCCGGCGACAGCCGCACGGTCGACGTCCACATCCGCCACCTCAGGTACAAGCTGGCCGGCGATCCGGCTTTGACCGAGGCCATCGAGACTGTCCGCGGCGTCGGTTACAAGCTGCGGGATATGTAAGCATTGGCGAATGGAAGTATGGCGCGGCAGAGTTAAATAAGCCCCGGTTTCCGGCTTTGCCCGCACCCGATCGAACGCTTGCGCCGCGGGCGCCGTCATCGAGTGTCGTCCATGACCCTTGATTCCTCTCGCGTCCGTCCATGGACGCTCGCGCCGCGATCGCTAAGACCGCATCGCCAACGGCGCGTATTCGGCCTCCGCCAATCGCAAGCGCGCCTCGCGGCCTCCGCGCCTGGGGGAAACGGAGAAAGAGGCCTAGAAGAGCCTACTGACAAAATCATCCGTAATAAATATAGGCATTGACAAATCCTCCTAATTGCTGGACTTGTCAATGCCATTTTGCTTGTTTTGGCCTTAAACCAGTTTGTCAACAGGCCCGTGAGCACCGGGGCTTTAATATCTTTATTCGGCCAAAGGCAAAGTTACCGTAAAGGTGGTGCCCAGGCCGGCCTTGCTGTCGACGGCGATCGTGCCGCCCAGCATGTCGACGATGAACTTGACGATGGCCAGTCCCAGGCCGGTGCCGCCGCTCTCGCGCCCGCGGGCCCGGTCGACCCGGTAGAAACGGTCGAAGATGAACGGCAGGTCGGCCGCCGGAATGCCGGCCCCGGTGTCTTCGACCCGGATGACGGCGCCGCCTTCCTCCCGCCGGCAGGTTATGACGACGCTGCCGCCGGCCGGGGTAAATTTGACGGCATTGTCCAGCAGATTGACGAGCACCTGGGTAAGCCAGTCGGCGCTGGCCCGGGCGACCACCGGTCCGGCCGCTGCCAGGCGGACGCTCAGCCCCTTGGCCGACCACTGCGGATAAAGCTGGTTGATGGCCGCGGCGGCCACTTCGTCGACCGCCGTTGGCGCCAGTACGACCTGGCGGCGGTAGTCGGCCGCAGTCAGGCGGGCCAGCTGCATCAGGTCGCTCACCAGGCGATGCATCCGTTCGGCTTCCTCCTGGATGATCTTCACGAACTTCACCCGCAGTTCGGGGTCGTTCAGAGCTCCGTCCAGCAGGGTCTCGGCGAAGCCCTTGATGGCGGTCAGCGGCGTTCCCAGCTCGTGCGAGGCGTTGGCCACAAACTCGGCCTGTCGCTCCTCGACCTCCTTGAGAGCGGTTATATCATGGAAGACGCAGAGTACGCCGCCGTACTTGCCGTCAGGGCCGAAGGTCGGCGCCAGGAAAACCTGGTAGACTCTTTTTACGCCGGCGAAATTGGTCTTGAGATCGATCCGCCGGCTGACGCCCTCCTCGACCGTCGCCCGCAGGGCTTTGTCGAGGGCGCTGGCGCCGATTGCCTGGATGTTGTGCTGGCCGAGCATCGCCGGCCCGATGCCGAAGGCGGCGGCAGCCTGTTTGTTGACGTCGGTCACCCGGCCGTAGCGGTCGGCCAGGATGACGGCGTTGTCCATATTTTCGAGGATGAGTTCGAGCTTGCGCTTCTCGGCGATGATCTCGCTGATCTTCTCATCGAGGC
>JAEZLU010000046.1 GCA_023415075.1 Bacillota bacterium | reverse complement strand
CGCGCAGTCGATCGTCAGGGTCATCGGGCCGGAGGAAATTTGCGGTTGCGATTAACGGCCTGAGCCGCGGAAAAAACCATTGACAGCTGCAGACAATCTCTGCTAAAATACTTACAACAAGATATAGCCTTTAAACTGGCCCTGTGAGGTCAGGAAGGACAAGATATCGGAATTGTCAGGCCTTCTTGCGCCCCCTCACAGGCAAGGAAGGCTATTTTAGTTAAATAGCTGCCTTTAACATGGTCCTGCGAGGCCAAGAAGGAATCACACCAAGGGGTAAGGGAGGCCTTCTTGCGCTGCGCGCCGAGAAGGCCTTTATTTCGTAGGCTGGCAAGGCGGCTGCGGGTACACCTGATAAGAAGGAAACGGGAGGAGCGTGGCTATGACCAAAAGCCAGGTATCGCTGCGGAACAGGGACATCCTAGAACTACAGAGCATGACCGTGCCGGAAATGGAGCTGATCCTCGAAACGGCCCGGGAGATGAAGAACATTATCGACCGGGACATCAAAAAAGTGCCCACCCTCAGGGGCAAGTCGATCATCAATCTTTTCTTCGAGCCCAGCACGCGGACGCGGACGTCGTTCGAACTGGCCGGCAAGTACCTGGGGGCCGATGTCGTCAATATCACGACAAGCGCCTCGAGCGTGGTCAAGGGCGAGAGCCTGCGGGACACTCTCCTGACGGTCGAGGCCATGGGGGTCGACGCCATCGTCATGCGCCACGAGGCCGAGGGGTCGTCACACTACGCCTCGCGGGCGGTCAGGCCGGTGATCATCAACGCCGGCGACGGCCAGCACGAGCATCCCACCCAGGGCCTGCTGGACATCTTTACGATCAGGGAGAAAAAGGGCGAACTGGCCGGCCTCAAGGTGGCGATTATCGGCGATATTCTCCACAGCCGGGTGGCCCGCTCGAATATCTGGGGCCTTTTGAAGCTGGGGGCCGAGGTGCGGGTGGCCGGGCCGCGGACACTGCTGCCGCGGGATATGGAGAAGTTCGGCGTCCCGGTTTACGACCGCATCGAGCCGGCCATAGAGGGGGCCGACGTCGTCAACGTGCTGCGCATCCAGAAGGAGCGTCAGCAGAAGGGCCTCTTCCCGACGACCCGCGAGTACGCCCGCCTGTTCGGGCTTAACCAGAAACGGCTGGCGCTGGCCAAGGAGGACGCCATGGTGATGCATCCCGGGCCGATGAACCGCGGCCTGGAAATCGCCCCCGACGTCGCCTACAGCGAGCAGTCGGTCATCGCCGAGCAGGTGAAGAACGGCCTGGCGGTGCGTATGGCCATTCTTTTCCTGGTGCTGATGGGAGGGACGAATGTTGAAACTACTGCTTAAGGGCGGCCGGCTGATCGATCCGGCCCGTAGGATAGACGAAGTGGGCGACCTGCTGGTCGAGGACGGCGTCATCGTGGCGACCGGCGGCCAGCTCAGCGCCGAGGGGGCCGAGGTGATCGACGCCCGCGGCCTGGTGGTGGCCCCGGGATTTATCGATATGCACGTACACCTGAGGGAGCCCGGCCTCGAGGCCAAGGAGGATATCGCCTCAGGCACGCGGGCGGCGGCGGCCGGCGGCTACACGACCGTCTGCTGCATGGCCAACACCAAGCCGGTCATCGACAACGCCGTGCTGGTGAACGGCCTTATCCGGCGGGCCGAGGTCGAGGGTCTGGTCAATGTGAAGATAATCGGCGCCCTGACCAAAGGCCAGGAGGGCAAGGAACTGGCCGAGATCGGCGATATGCTGCTGGCCGGGGCGGTGGCCATCTCCGACGACGGCCACTATGTCAGCGACGCCCGCATCATGCGGACCGGCCTGGAGTATACCGGCATGTTCGGCGGCCTGATAATCTCCCACGCCGAGGAGGAATCGCTGGTCAGCGACGGCTACATGCACGAAGGCGCGGTGTCGGCCATGCTCGGCCTGCGCGGGCGGCCGGCGGCGGCCGAGGATATCGCCGTGGCCCGCGACATCAGGCTGGCCGAGTATACCGGCTCGCCGGTCCATATCGCCCATGTCAGCACCGCCGGTGCGGTCGAGCTGGTCCGCCAGGCCAAAGCCCGCGGGGTGAAGGTGACGGCCGAGGCTACGCCTCATCACCTGACGCTGACCGACGAAGCGGTGGTCGGCTTCGATCCGGCCACCAAGGTTAACCCGCCCCTGCGCTCGCCCGAGCACGTGGCGGCGGTGGTCGCCGGCCTCAAGGACGGGACGGTCGACTGCATCGTCACCGACCACGCCCCCCACGCTTTCGAGGAGAAAGACGTCGAGTTCCGCTACGCCCCCAGCGGCTTTGCCGGCCTGGAGACGGCGGTGGGGGTACTGTTGACCGAGCTTTATCATAGCGGCAAATTCACGCTGCCTGAGCTGATCGAGCGGCTGACGGCCGCGCCGGCCCGCGTGCTGGGGCTGGCGGCGGGCACGCTCAAGGCCGGCTCGCCGGCCGACATCGTCGTCCTCGACCCTGACGAGGGTTGGACGGTCGACAGCCAGAATTTCTATACCAGGGGCAAATGCACCCCGTTCGAAGGCAAGAGCCTCAAGGGCAAGGCCGTGGCCACCATCGTCGGCGGCCGGGTGGTCATGAGGCAGGGGAAGGTGATTGAATGAGAGGAAAACTGATACTGGAAGACGGCAGCGTGTTTGCCGGCGAAATTATCAATAATATGCGGGCGGTCGGCGAGGTGGTCTTCAACACCGGCATGACCGGCTACCAGGAAGTGCTGACCGACGCGTCGTACTGCGGCCAGATCGTGACCATGACCTACCCGCTCATCGGCAACTACGGCACGGCCGAGGTCTGCGACCAGGCGCCGCTGTCCCATGTGCGCGGCTTCGTCATCAGCGAGCTGTGCAGCCGGCCGAGCAACTGGCAGTCGGAGATAGGCCTGGCCGAGTACCTGGCGGCCAAGGGCGTGCCCTGCATCCATGGAGTGGACACGCGGGCGGTCACCCGCCGCATCCGCTCGAGCGGCACGATGAAAGGACTGATCGTGCCTGCCGATACGCCGGCCGACGAGATCAGCGAGCTTTTCGGCCGGCCGCCCGAACTGGCGGTGGTGGCCGAGGTCACCACCAAGGAAGTCTACCGTATGCCGGCTGCCGGCCCGCGGGTGGCGGTGCTCGACTACGGCGTCAAACGCAATATACTTAATTCGCTGGTCAGGGCGGGCTGCGACCTGACGATCTTCCCGGCCGACACGCCGGCGGCGACGATCCTGGCCCACGATTTCGCCGGCGTCTTCCTGTCGAACGGCCCGGGCGACCCCAAGGACGTGCCCAAGTCGATCGCCACTGTCAAAGACCTCATCGGCAAAAAGCCGATTTTCGGCATCTGCCTCGGCCATCAGTTGTTGGCCCTGGCGGCGGGGGCCGACACCTACAAGCTCAAATTCGGCCACCGCGGCGCCAACCACCCGGTGAAGGACCTCGTGACCGGCCGGGTATATATCACCTCCCAGAACCACGGCTACGCGGTGCGGGAAGAGTCGCTGGCCGGCCTGGACTACGTAGTGACCAACCGGGCGGTAAACGACGGGACGGTTGAAGGCATGCGACACACCGGTCTGCCCATCTTCTCGGTCCAGTACCACCCTGAGGCAGCTCCCGGCCCGGACGACAACACCTATCTGTTTGACCAATATTTGGCGCTGCTGCGGAAGGAGGGGTAAGATGCCGAAGAAACCGCACCTGAAAAAAGTAATGGTAATCGGCTCCGGCCCCATCGTCATCGGCCAGGCGGCCGAGTTCGACTACGCCGGTACCCAGGCCTGCCGGGCCCTCAAGGAGGAGGGGCTGCAGGTAGTACTGATAAATTCCAACCCGGCCACCATCATGACCGACGCCCACATCGCCGACCGGGTGTATATCGAGCCCATCACCCCCGAGTTCGTCGAGGCGATCATCGGCAAAGAGCGGCCCGACGGCCTGCTGCCGACCCTCGGCGGCCAGGTGGGCCTCAACATGGCGGTCGAGGTCGCCAAACGGGGCGTGCTGGCCAAATACGGGGTCGAGCTTCTGGGGACGCCGCTTGAGGCCATCCAGAAGGCCGAGGACCGCGAACTCTTCAAGAAGACCATGCAGGAGATCGGCCAGCCGGTGCCTGAGAGCACCATCTGCGAGGATCTCGAAAGCGCTCAGGCCTTCGCCCGCGAGATCGGCTACCCGCTGATCATCCGGCCGGCCTACACGCTGGGCGGCACCGGCGGCGGTATCGCCACCGACGACAGCGAGTTCAGGGATATCGTCATCCGCGGCCTGACCCACAGCCCGATCGGCCAGGTGCTGGTCGAGCGCAGCGTGGCCGGCTGGAAGGAAATCGAATACGAGGTCATGCGGGACGCCAACAACACCTGCATCACCGTCTGCAATATGGAGAACTTCGACCCGGTAGGCATCCACACCGGCGACAGCATCGTCGTCGCCCCCTCGCAGACGCTGACCGACTACGAGTACCAGATGCTGCGGACGGCCTCGCTCAACATCATCCGGGCCCTCGGCATCGAGGGCGGCTGCAACGTCCAGTATGCACTCGAGCCCAGCAGCACCAAGTACTATGTCATCGAGGTCAACCCGCGGGTCAGCCGGTCGTCGGCCTTGGCCTCCAAGGCCACCGGCTACCCGATCGCCAAGGTGGCCAGCAAGATCGCCATCGGCTACCACCTGGACGAGATAACGAACGCCGTCACCGGCCAGACCAAGGCCTGCCACGAGCCGGCCCTCGACTACTGCGTCGTCAAGTTTCCCCGCTGGCCGTTCGATAAGTTCAACTTCGCCGACCGTATCCTCGGCACCCAGATGAAGGCCACCGGCGAGGTCATGGCCATCGACCGCAGCTTCGAAGGGGCGCTGTTAAAGGCCGTCCGTTCGCTGGAGATCGGCCTCAACCGCCTGCACATCCCCGAGATCGCCGCCCTCAGCACGGAAGAGGTCAGCAAGCACCTGGGGCTCGCCAACGACGAGCGGGCCTTCGTCATCGCCGAGGCCCTGCGCCGCGGCATAAGCATCGACGAAATCTGCCGGATCACGGCCATCGACCGCTGGTTCATCGACCGGATCGCCCGGATAACGGCCCTGGAGAAAAAGCTCCAGCAGCAGAACCTGACCGGCGACCTGTTGGCCGAGGCCAAACGGCTGGGCTTCGCCGACCGCTCGATCGGCGAGCTTGTCGGCTGCACCGCCGACTATATCCGTAAGCTGCGTCTGGAAAAAGACATCCGCCCCTGCTACAAGATGGTCGACACCTGTGCCGCCGAATTCGCCGCCGTCACCCCCTACTACTACTCGACCTACGCCCAGGAAGACGAGGTCGAGACGACCGGCCGGCCCAAGGTGCTGGTGCTCGGGTCGGGCCCCATCCGCATCGGCCAGGGCATCGAGTTCGACTACTGCTCGGTCCACTCGGTATGGGCCCTGCGGGAGATGGGCTACGAGTCGATCATCATCAACAACAACCCGGAGACGGTCAGCACCGACTTTGATACCTCCGACCGCCTGTATTTCGAGCCGCTGACCGTCGAAGACGTCCTCAACGTCATCGACAAGGAGAAGCCGGCCGGGGTCATCGTCCAGTTCGGCGGCCAGACGGCCATCAACCTGGCCGGACCGCTGGCCGCCGCCGGCGTGCCGATTATCGGCACCTCGGTGAGCGGCATTGACCAGGCCGAGGACCGCGAGAAATTCGACGCCCTGCTGGAAGAACTGGCCATTCCCCGGCCCAAGGGAACGACGGTGACCAGCGTCGCCGAAGCGATCGCCGCCGCCGAGACGGTGGGCTTCCCGGTGGTGGTGCGGCCCTCCTACGTGCTGGGCGGGCGGGCCATGGAAATCGTCTATAATGTTAACGAGCTCAAGGATTACATGAAATACGCCGTCAAGGCCTCGGCCGAGCACCCGGTGCTGGTCGACCGCTACATGATGGGCACCGAGGTCGAGGTGGACGCCATCGCTGACGGCGAGACCGTCCTCATCCCCGGCATCATGGAGCATGTCGAACGGGCCGGCGTCCACTCGGGCGACAGCATCGCCGTCTATCCCACCCAGACGCTGTCGCGGCCGGTCATCGACACCATCGTCGACTATACCGAGCGGCTGGCCCTCAGCCTCAAAGTCAAGGGCCTCATCAACATCCAGTACGTGGTGGTCGACGAAACCGTCTATGTCATCGAGGTAAACCCGCGCTCCAGCCGGACCATCCCCTTCCTCAGCAAGGTGACCGACGTGCCGATGGTCAATATCGCCACCAGGGCGGCCATGGGCGAGAAGCTCAAGGCCCTGGGCTACAAGGGCGGCCTGCTGCCCAACCAGGAATATACCGCCGTCAAAGCGCCGGTCTTCTCCTTCGCCAAGATGCAGCAGGTCGATATCTCCCTCGGACCGGAGATGAAGTCGACCGGCGAGGTCATGGGCATCGACTTCAACTACAACCGGGCCCTCTTCAAGGCCATCAAGGCCGCCGGCATGAATATCCCCCGCGCCGGCACGGTGCTGTTCACGGTGGCCGACAAGGACAAGGAGGAGGCGGGCGAGCTCGTCCGCGGCTTCGCCGGCCTGGGCTTCAGCCTGATCGCCACCGAGGGCACGGCCAAATACCTGCGGTCGCTCGGCCTGGAGGTCACGACCGTCTCGAAAATCCGCGAACAGGGGCCGAACATCATCGACCTCATCAAAGCGGGCAAGATAAATATGGTCATAAATACCCTCACGCGAGGCAAGGAGCCCGAGCGCGACGGCTTCCAGATCCGCCGGGCGACGGTCGAGCATGCCATTCCCTGCCTGACATCCATCGACACCGCCCACGAGGTGCTCAACGTGCTCGAGGTGATGAAGGGACGGCGGCTGGTGTACGTCCTGGCCCTCCAGGACTATGTAGGAGGAGGCGACAGCCTTGTTTAAGACGGTAGCCCAGGCCATCGTCCTCGAGCACTTCAACCTGGCGCCGATGATCAAACGGCTTACCCTGGGGGCGCCGGCCATCGCCCGGGTCGCCAAGCCGGGCCAGTTCGTCCACCTGCGGGTGAGCGAAAGTCTTCACCCCCTGCTCAGGCGGCCGCTCAGCATCGCCGAGGTCGACCGCGAGGTCGGCAACATCGTCATAATCTACCGGGTGGTCGGCCAGGGCACGGCGCTACTGGCCGCCCTGCCGCCGGGCGAAATGGTGGAATGCATGGGGCCTTTGGGCAACGGCTTCGACCTGGACTGCGAACGGCCGCTCCTGGTGGGCGGCGGCATGGGGCTGGCGCCGCTGCTTTTCCTGGCCAAGGAGCTCTGTCCCAAGCCGGTGACCGTGCTGATGGGCGGGCGGACCAAGGCCGAACTATACTGGCGCAACGTCTTTCTCGGCGCCTGCCGCAGCATCCACGTGACCACCGACGACGGCTCGTTCGGCCGGCGGGGCTTCACGGTCGACCTGCTGCCCGAGCTGCTGGAGAACTGCAGCTACGACCGCATATATGTGTGCGGGCCGCGGCTGATGATGGCCGGGGTGGCCAAACTGGCCAAAGGAAAAGGCATACCCTGCCAGATTTCCCTTGAGGACCATATGGCCTGCGGCGTGGGCGCCTGCCTGTCCTGCACCTGCGCCGGCACCGACGGCCGCCGCCGCAAAGT
>JAEZLU010000012.1 GCA_023415075.1 Bacillota bacterium | reverse complement strand
TTTGACAGGGGGTATAAATAATAACAATATAAGTATTGTTAACTATTTACCCACCTGCCTATCCTCCGTAGGTCATAACGGCGCGTGTTAGAACAGGCAGGTCTCCTGGCTCTGGTTCATTGCTCGCCACGCCTTCCCGGTTGCCCAGTGGCATCTGTGGTTCGCTCGCCAATACAGTGGCGGGACCGCGCCGGCTTTATCCGGCTTCCCTATTAAGCGGTGCACCTGTTCCCTGATGCTATGAAATTACGATATTTTGGCTGTATTGATATTATGTGCTTATATTCGGTTATTAATGGGATATTCCTGCTTGGAGGCAAAAATTTGTTGCGCCGGCTGACCGAAACCTGCTTTGAATGTTGTAAGAAAATTTGGTATTTTGCCAAGGCCGTTAGAGGATTTTGCGGGGGGGTCACCGAATAGGTGGGTATACTGGTCAGTCCATCATACCGGAGGGAGTGGAAAGATGAAAAAAGTGTGCGACAACTGGGAACTGGCCTTGCCGACCGGGGTTGCCGGCCCGCACCTGTTCGACGAGTTTGCCACCCGCGCCAAGAACGTTTCGGCCGAAGTCTTCCGGGTTGCCACGATCGCCGATGCCAGACAGGTCCTGGTGGATTTCGTCAAAGGCGTGGACGCGAAGAAGGTGGTGGCGGTTAGCTGTCCGCTTATCCAGGCTGCCGGAGCCTTGGAAGCGCTTACCGGTGCCGGCGTCGAGGTTTACACGGAGGCCGCCGCTATCCGCAGCCAGGCCGAGACGGCCGATCTGGGGATTTCCGGCGTCGAGTTCGGCGTAGCCGAGACCGGCAGCGTCTGCCAGGACGCCTTGGCTATCGAGGAGCGCCTGGTGTCCACTCTGCCGCCGATCCACATGGTTTTCATAAACAGCGCCAATATCGTGCCGGGGATGGCTGACGCGCTCGGAATTGTCGCCAAGGTTTTCGACCGCGGCTATCTTTCGTTCATCACCGGCCCCAGCCGGACGGCCGACATCGAACGGGTTCTGACCATCGGCGTTCACGGCCCCAGCCGCTTCGTGATTATCGCCGTCGATGAGACGGTCGGCGGAGGTGCCCAGTAATGGAAAGCAAGAATCGCGATATCAAGCGCGAGATCAGCGAGAAGCTTAAGGACGACGTGCTGCGCGGCGCCCTCGGCCGCTTCGGCGAGGCTTACCCGGTATCAAGGGCCAAGGCCTACGAGAATGTCGAGGATGTCGAGGCCCTGCGGGAGATGATCCGCCAGACCAAGGTGGCGACGGTGGCCAAAATCGAGGAGGTTGCCGACCGCTTCGAAGCCGAGGCGACAAAGCGCGGGGCCAAGGTGTTCCGAGCGAAGGACGGCGACGCCCTCAAGAAATATTTGCTGGACCTCTGCCGGGAAAAGGGTGTCAAGCGGATTGTCAAATCCAAGTCGATGGCCTCCGAGGAAATCCACCTCAACCATACCCTTGAGTCCGCCGGCCTCCATGTAAAGGAGACCGACCTCGGCGAGTGGATAATCGCCCTGGCCGGCCACAAGCCGTCGCATATGGTTATGCCGGCCATCCATCTGAACCGCCAGCAGGTGGCCGACTATTTCTCGAAGGAACTGCAGGAGAATATCCCGGCCGATATTCCCTTTATGGTCCAAACGGCCCGCAAGACGCTGCGGGAGGAGTTTCTCCAGGCCGATATGGGCATCTCCGGCTGTAACTTCGGCATCGCCGAGAACGGTACGGTCGGCATCGTCACCAACGAGGGCAACGGGCGCCTGGTGACAAGCCTGCCGCGCATCCATGTGGCGATCGTCGGCTATGAGAAACTCATTCCGACGGTCAACGACGCCGTACCTATGCTGCGGGCCCTGCCGCGGAGCGCCACCGCCCAGTTGGCGACCAGCTATGTGACGATGGTCGCCGGGCCGGTGCCGGCGATGGTGAAGAAGGACGGCGAGTGGGTCGAGGAGGAGAAGGAGCTGCATATCATCCTCTTCGACAACGGCCGGCTGAAGGCGGCCAAGGACGAGAAGTTCAAAGAGATTTACCAGTGCGTACGCTGCGCCTCCTGCCTCAACGTCTGCCCAGTCTACCAGCTGGTGGGCGGCCATGTTTACGGCCACATTTATGCCGGCGGCATCGGCGCCATTCTGACGGCTTTCCTCAACAGCATGGAGGATTTCGAGAAATTCAACGAACTGTGCATCGGCTGCCGCAAGTGCACGACCATCTGCCCCGGCAAGATCGATATCCCCGGACTGATTGAGGAGCTGCGGGCCCGCGCCGTCAAAGAACACGGCCTGCCGTTCACGCTCAGGATGCTGTTCGAGAATGTCATCGCCAACCGCAAGCTTTTCCATTCGCTGCTGCGGGCCGGCGTCCTCGGCCAGAAGCCGGTCCAATCCGGCCGCTTCATCCGCCATCTGCCCCTCTTCCTGGCTGGGATGACCGAAGGCCGCAGCCTGCCGGCCATTGCCGAGGCGCCTCTTAGGGACCGGGTGCCGAATATCACCAGGAAACTGGCGGCGCCAGCCAAGAAAGTGGCCTTTTTCAGCGGCTGCAGCATGGATTTCGTCTTCCCCGAGACCGGCGAGTCTGTTTACAAGGTGCTGCAGGATCTCAATATCGCCGTGGTCTTCCCGAACGACCAAAGCTGCTGCGGCAAACCGGTGGTCGGTTTCGGCGATGTCGAGACGACCAAGAAGATTGCCAGGCGCAATATCGAGGCTTTCGAAAAAGCCGACGTCGATTATATAATCGCCGCCTGCCCTAGCTGCACGGAAACGCTCCATGTCACCTATCCGGCCCTCTTCCAGGACGACCCCGCCTGGGCCGAACGGGCCAAGAAAATGGCCGCCAAGGTGCGCGAGTTTTCCCAGTTCGTATGCGGCGAATACGAAAAGGCCGGCCGCCTGACCGCCAAGCCGGCCGGCGCCACCAAGGTGACTGTCCACGATTCCTGCCACATGAAACGGGTGCTGAACATTCACGAGGAGCCTCGCAAGCTCCTGGCGAGCACGGGCGCCTGCGAGGTGGTGGAGATGAAGGACTGCGACAAGTGCTGCGGCATGGCCGGCGCTTTCGGCATCAGGCACTACGAGCTGTCGGCCCCCATCCTGAAGCAGAAGATCGACAACATCAAGGACAGCGGCGCCCAGGTGGTAGCGGTCGGCTGCCCGGCCTGCATGATGCAGATCGGCGGCGGCCTCGACCAGCAGGCCCCGAACATCAAGGTCCGCCATGT
>JAEZLU010000347.1 GCA_023415075.1 Bacillota bacterium | reverse complement strand
GGATAGCCGCCGCCGTCGAAACGCTCGTGGTGATGGCGAACGACGGCCGCCTCGGCCTGAAAAATCTCCAGGCTTGCGAGAATATCGGCGCCCACCTCCGGATGAGCCTTGATGGTCTCGAACTCGGCCATCGACAATGGACCGGCCTTATTGAGAATTTCCGGCGGGATGATTATCTTGCCGATATCGTGCAAGAGCGCCGCCCGGGCCACGACCTCCACCTCGGCCTCCGGCAGAGCCAGGGCTGCGGCCAGTTCCTGCGCCAGGTTGCTCACCGCCTCCGAGTGGCCCTGACAATATGGATCCTTCATCTCGAAACTATTGACAAGTATCTTCAGCATCTTGCCGTAGGCGTTCTCCCGCTGGCGGGCCGCCTGAGCCCTGGCAGAAACGTCGAACAATATCTCCGCCTGGCAGGCGCCGCCAAGCTCAGGCAAAGGTACCCGCCGCCGCTCAAAAACCCGCTCCCGACCGTCGTCATCGACATAACACTCTGTCCATACCTGCTGCCCGCCTGACCCGGAGCCGGCCACATCCGGCGAGCCGAGCAGCCCGAATAGTTCAGCCTCGCCACACACCTCGGCAACCTTGCCCTCCCGCAGCACCGCCACGGCGCAAGACGACTCCCGCCAGGCGTGACGAAAGCCGGCCAGCCGACGGCCCATGGCGGCCAGGCGGTGTCTCAGATAACCGACATAAAGGACAAGGCCGGCCAAAACAAGAAAATAGCCGATAAAGCCGAGAGCCGGATAATCACCGTAGCGTAGCAGCGCTGCCCGGATATCGTTGCCCCAGAGAACCACGAGCAAGATCGCCCCCATGGCCAATAATATATGGCTGTAGCGGTTTTTCATGGCGCAACTCCTTTTTGACTACCGTTATACTACATGTTATGTTGACTAACCGGGCGGTGTGCCGCCGTTTTTGCCCTGCCTATTGACAACTGCTGGCACCCTAGCCTAGACTATAAAAGAACCAAAGAGTTCCTAACAAGCTGGAGGCAAATCATGCTTGATATATTTGACAGCATATGCATATTGCTGGCTAAAGCCGAGCAGAAGCATTACCTGTACACCAGAAAACTACTCACCGAAAACGCCGTTGGCATCACCCCCGGGCAGATGACTGTCCTGTACGCCCTCTTCCGCGGTGATGGCATCGCGATAACCGAACTCAGCAAAAAAGTCTTCCTCGACAACTCCACCCTCACCGGGCTGATCGACCGCCTGGAAAAACTGGGGCTTGTCTATCGGTCCGCCGCCCCCGAAGACCGCCGCAGCTATTGCATATTCCTCACCGAAAAAGCCAGGAAGCTCGAAGAAGTCATCACTGAGACCATGAACCATGTTGAAGAAACCATGACCGCCGAATGCACCCCCGCGGAGATTGAGACTTTCCGCCAGGTTCTCAGAAAAATCTACGCCGCCCTATAAAACTGCAAAAAAAGAAACCCTCGGAGGCTATCGCCCCCGGAGGGTTTTTTTTATTTACGTTTCGGCTGCTAAACAACCGTAACTACCGGAGAATGTTGCCGGCGATGACCATCTTCTGGGCCTGATTGGTGCCCTCGTAAATCTGAGTAATCTTGGCGTCGCGCATCAGCCGTTCCACCGGATACTCGCGGCTGAAACCATAGCCGCCGAACACCTGCACAGCGTCGGTCGTCACCGCCATCGCCGCATCCGAGGCAAACATCTTGGCCATGGCCGCCTCCTTGCTGTAGGGCAGATGTTGGGTCTTGTTGTAGGCAGCCCGCAGCGTCAGCAGCCTGGCCGCTTCCACTTTGGTGGCCATGTCGGCCAACATAAAGCTGATAGCCTGCTGGTTGGCGATCGGTTTGCCAAACTGGACCCTTTCCTTGGCGTATTTGATGGCGTGGTCAAGGGCGGCCTGGGCGATGCCGACCGACTGGGCGGCCACGCCGATGCGGCCGCCGTCCAGAGTGGTCATGGCGATCTTGAAACCGTCGCCTTCCTTGCCCAGAAGATTAGCGGCCGGAACTCGGCAGTTCTCGAATATGAGCTCACGCTGCACCGACGAGCGGATACCCATCTTGATCTCCTTCTTGCCGAAGCTGAAACCGGGGGTGCCCTTCTCGACGATGAAGGCGCTCATGCCCTTCATGCCGGCCGCCTTATCGGTCACGGTGAAAATGATCTCGATTTCGGCTTCGCCGCCGTTGGTGTTGAACACCTTAGTGCCATTGAGAATATAGTAGTCGCCGTCCTTCACCGCAGTCGACGAGCCGGCGGCCACATCAGTGCCGGCATTGGGCTCGGTCAGGCCGAACGCCCCCAGCTTGACGCCCTCGGCCAGCGGTTTGAGGAATTTCTGTTTCTGTTCCTCAGTGCCATACTTGAAGATCGGCCACGAGCAGAGGGAAACATGCACACTCACGCCGATGCCGGTCGAGGCGCAGGCCCGTGAGATTTCCTCGACCGCCAGGGCGTAGGCCACGTAGTCCATGCCGGCGCCGCCGTACTCCTCCGGATATGGCAGGCCCAGAAAGCCCAGCTTGCCCATCTCGTCGAAGATCTCGCGCGGGAAGTACTCCTTCTCGTCCCGTTCGGCCGCCGTCGGCGCAATCTGCTTGGTGGCGAACTCGCGTACCAGTTTGCGGATGTCTTCCTGTTCGGGGGTCAGGGTAAAGTTCATTTGCTCAGTCCTCCTATGCGTTTAGGTTTTTATACCTACCCGGCTATTTTTTTGCCGGGGCGGGATCAGAAAGCTCGGCGGTGATGCCGGCGATGCGTTTGGCGTCCTGGGCGAATTTCTCCCACGGCTCCATGGCCCGCACGACCATGCGGGCGCCGTCGGGCGAGCCGCCGCCATGCATGCAGCCGGGGATGCCGCCGCCCACCGTCAGCCACTCCACCAATCTGGCTGCCCGGGCCCGTGTTTCGCCGTCGGCGCCGGCCGCCAGCGCTTTCAGGATATCGGCACCATAAAGCGGCGACTGGCAGTCCTTGTAGGAGGGGAAGCAGCCGGTCTCGGCGACGCCGCCGCTGATATCCTGACAAATCACCTTAGTCTCGTAAGGCAGTTTCGC
>JAEZLU010000297.1 GCA_023415075.1 Bacillota bacterium | reverse complement strand
TTCGCGCTCGAGGCTTTTGCCGCTGAGCAGGTGGTGGACGAACGGGTTCTTGGCAATGAGGATGAGGCCGGATGTGTTGCGGTCAAGGCGGTGCACGGGATGGAACCCGGCCGCCGAACCCTGGCGGCGGAGATGGTCGATGACGGCGTTGGCCAGAGTAATTTCCGGCGGGCCACTGGTCGGGTGGACCAGCAGGCCGGCCGGCTTGTCCACCACCAGCAACTGGTCGTCCTCGTAGCATATCGCCAGCGGCAGCGGCAGCGGTGCGATGTCGCCCGCTGCCGGCCAGTCGACCTCGACCGTGTCGCCCGGCTGGATGACGGTCGGCCAGGCAGCCGCCTGGCCGTTCACGCGAACGGCGGCCGGATCTTGCCTGAGCTTGCGCCGGAGGGTCAGCGACACGCCCTGGCGGCGGAGAAATTCACTTAGCTTTTGCGGTGCCTGACCGGACGGCAGCCTGAAAACAAACATAGCCCCTATTCCTTTCGGCGATAACGATAGTTCTGTACCCATACATTCGCGGCGTGGCCGGGTAAATCCTGGCAAAAAAAATCTGCCCTTGCAGGCAGCTTTTTATACCATATCCTGAATCAGGGCGATCAGCTCGGCCATATGTTCGCGTTCCGCGGTCATCGATTCCTTTAGGTAGTCGCTCATCGGATTTCCCCGCCAACTGTAGACGTCACAAAAACGGCGATGGCGGCGGCACAGGGCTTGTAAGGCGGGCAGGAGAAGCAAGCGGCTGCCGAAGTATTCCGGCTGGTCCTCCGCCGAGCTGTCGCTGTCGCGTACACTCATGCCGCGCTTGCCGAGAACGGCGCTCATAAGATCATCATGAAGAGTTATCATATGGAGCACATCGAGATAGGCATTCCAATGATCGACAACTATCCCGGCCAGTTTATCACTGGCGGTGCCGCTCGCCGCTTCGGCCGCCTCCAGGACCGTGCGCATCAGGTCCAACTGCTCCACGGCCTCCTGATGCAACCGCCGCATATGCTCGACATCCATTGCCATCGGCCTACGGTCACGCTTTCTTAACACGGCAACCCCTCCTGACAAGGGAACTTTGTTGTATATCTTATGCCGCCGTGCAAGAGGATGTGAAACGCCACGGGACGGTGCCTATTTGAAAGGAGCGATAAACCGGATCATGCAGATGGGAACATGCAATGACAGGCAGCGGCGCCGCACGTTGACATTGACGATAATAAAGTCGCAGCCCACATAGCAAAGTGTCCCGCAGAACGATTCCCGGCCGCAGATTCTGGCGTCGACCGAAAAGATCACTTCGTCGCCCAAAAGGCAGAGAATGCGGTCTTTGAGGCTTTCGCGATGGAAATCGAACATCTTGAACGGCATGGGCTCTTCCAGACACTCCTCGCAAGGCTCCATGCAGCCATCGCCTTGGTACCAGTGCGGATATTTGTAATCCATAGGCCTTAGTATCCTCCTTTATTTTTTTATCGCAAAATGGTAAAATTCTTGGTGTCTACCTGCTACATCATATGAAGAACTGAAACATAATGTTACTTTCGTTAACACCTAGGAGGTAAGGGATTGCAGCCATTTTTCTACAGAGAAAAAAACGTCTATCTGCTGCTGGTGCTGACGGCCGTCCTATGGGGCGGCAACGCCGTCACCGCAAAATACGTCGTCAGCGAACTGCCGCCGATTACCACCGCCTTCTTCCGTTTCGCCTGGGTAAGCGTCGTTCTGCTGGCTGTCGTTTGGCTGGCCGAAGGCCGCAAATGCCTCCCGGGCCGCGACAAGTGGCCGGGCATTATCGCTCTTGGTATCACAGGCATCTTCGGCCACAACCTGTTCGTCTACACTGGCGTCAAATATTCGACTGCCACCAACATGAGCCTGCTGGCGACCATCAACCCGGTGGTGACCGCCTGCCTGGCTGCCGTCTTTCTCCATGAGCGGCTGTCCCGCCGGCAGCTTGGTGGCGTTGGCCTAGCCCTTATCGGCGTGATCATAGTCGTCACCAAGGGCGACTGGCAGGTAGTGACCGGCCTGAGATTCAACATCGGTGACATCCTGCTGGCCATGGCGCCAATGGCCTGGGCTGCCTACTCGGTAATCGGCCGTAAAGTCATGCGGGGCCTGTCGCCGCTTGCCGCCACCGCCTGGGCCTCGCTGGTGGGCTCGCTGCTACTTCTGGCCGCCGCCCTCGCCGAAGGTTTCGGCGGGAAAATCGCCCTTAGCCCGTTGGGCTGGGTCAGCATGCTGTACATGATCCTTGGCAGCGGCGTCGTTGCCTTTTACCTCTGGAACCACGGCGTGGCCATCATCGGCCCCAGCCGGGCAGCCGTGTTCAGCAACGTGATACCTCTAGCCGGCATGTTCCTGGCGGCCGTGCTCCTCAAGGAAGACATCGGCTGGCAGCAGCTGACCGGGGCCGCCCTCATCATCGGCGGCGTCTGGCTGACCACCCAAACCGGCGCTCAGCGGCCGCTGCCGTCGGCCCAGCGAAGCTAGCGCGTCAGCTCCTGGCCTTCGACCCGGAAGGAACAAGCAGGAATATCCGGTGCCACCACAGAAATGAAGAAGACAACTAACTTTGGAGGCTATCATGGCTGCTCCGACCCTTGCCATCTGGGGCGCACTTCTTGGCTGGATCCTGATGCCGCGCATCAGACGGCGGCGAAACCTGCGCACCCTGCTGCCGATAATGGCCTATGTCATCGCTATGGCCTTGGCGGTGGCGGTAATGTACTATTTTGACTACCATCGCCAATCCTGGCAGTTCTTTCTGGGCATGGTGGTCCAGTTTGCCGTTTTCGCGGCCGCGGCCTGGCTGCGGCTCATATTCATCCGGGTCCGCCGCCGATAACCTGTGGCAGGAGGAAATATGGAAATCAGTCAAAACATCTATGTTGTTCTCTGCGGCTTTTTAGTATGGCTGATCTTGGCGCCACGGGCCGGCATGGCCGGCTACGCCGACTGGTTTCTGGCCTATATGGCGGCCCTGCTGGTATGCCTGATCGGCGCCGCTGAAATCATAATGGTAAAACCGGTAGCCTTCTTCTTTACTCTGGGTGGCGTTCTCGCCTTCTGCTACGTGCTGGCGCGGGCGAAGATCGTGATCCGCATCAAGAAATAAGCAGTCGCGTGATAATTCACCGGCTGTTTTTTTGCCGCCGAAATTAATCGATAATTATTATTAAAAAAAAATAAAAATTGGAAGGGATTTTTAGCACGGTGGATAATTATACTAATAGAGTAAGTTACCTGAAAAACAAAGGGAGGTAAAAAATTATGAAAATGGCTGAAATAGTACAGAGCGCCGACTGGAAGTCCGAAAAGCACGTGCCGGTAATCGACGCCCCTGCCAGCGTCAAAGCCGGGGAAAAATTCGTCGCCGAAGTGGCGGTAGGCAAAGAGATCGCTCACCCGAACACTACCGAGCATCATATCCGCTGGATTAAGTTGATGTTCAAGCCTGACGGCGGCAAGTTCGCCTATGACGTCGGCGCCTACGAGTTTACCGCCCACGGCGAGTCGGTGGACGGTCCGAACAAAGGCCCCGCCTATAGTGAACCTTCGGTCAAGGCAACCCTCAAGCTTGGCGCGTCAGGCACACTTCTAGCAGTAAGCTATTGCAACATCCATGGCCTGTGGGAAAGCGCCAAAGAAATAAAAGTGGAAGGCTAACCGCCAGAATCCCGGCTTCGGCCGGGATTTTTTTATTTTCCGGCGAAACGCGGAATATTCTGAATGTGCATTACCAGGAGGAGTTTGTGCGTGGGGTGGAGAATACAACCTGCTATTGCGAATAATGGAAGTATCAGGAGGCAGTAACTCTATGGCACTTATCGTGA
>JAEZLU010000237.1 GCA_023415075.1 Bacillota bacterium | reverse complement strand
AAATATCGAAAACAGGGGGATGGGCATATGCAAAAAGTCACCCGCCGAAAGCTGTATGAAGAAGTGGTCGCCGGGGTGCTTGAGATGATCAAGCGCAGCCGTCTCAGCCAAGGTGACAAGATTCACTCCGAAAAAGAGCTGAGCGATCTTTTCGGCGTCAGCCGGATGGTTATCAGAGAGGCGCTCAGCGCTCTGCAGACTAACGGAATACTGGAAGTTCGTCACGGTTCAGGCATCTATCTCAAGAATGTGGATGACCTGTTTAAAGGCGATCTCAATTTTTTGGCTGGCAAGCAGAATATCCTCAACATTCTCGAGCTTCGCAAAGGCATCGAAGCGGAAGCAGCCTATCTTGCCGCGGTTCGCAGCACGGCGGATGAACAAGAAGATTTACGGAAGATCCTTGATGATATGTACGAAGAAATCGCCACCGGCGGCAGCGCTTCAGAGAGCGACTATCAGTTCCATTTCCATTTGGCGCAGGCTACCCATAACCCCATATACAGTAAGGTTTTCAACGATATGATCGCCGCTAATTTTTATGAAGTGCTCAAATCGAGCCATACCTTGTTTTCCCGCGCTTTTGGCCCGCGGCTGGTGATTGTCGGCGAGCATAAAGAAATACTCAACCATATTGTCGGCCGTAAGCCCCACGAAGCCCGCGCGGCCATGTGGGAGCATCTCGACAGCGTTCAAGCCAAACTGGTTACTTTTTTCAATCTGGGACAATAGAAACGGGAGAACAGGCAAATATATCTGGCAGATATCTAATACCATCCAGAACACACATGGGTCAAGTTTTCCGTCACAACCGCCACAAGGTTCCGGCTCTGACGGACATATTGCAGAAGGAGGAGAAATTATGGCCATTAAAACCAAGGAAGAGTACATCGAATCATTGCGTAAGTTGAAGCCTGTTGTCTACATGTTCGGCGAAAGGGTGACCAACGTCGTCGACAATCCCCGCCTGCGGGCCGGTATCGAGGCCACCGCAGCCACCTATGAAGCCGCCAGCCTTGAGGAGTCCCGCGATTCTGTTGTCACTATGAGCCCGCTGACCGGCGAGCCGGTCAACCGCTATACATTGCCGCCGGCATCCATCGAGGACCTGGTGGCCAGGGTCAAAAATAACCGGTGGATGGGAAAACGCGTGGGCACCTGCTTCCAGCGCTGTACCGGCCTGGATTGCCTAAGCGCCTTGGCCATCGTCACTTACAATGTCGATCAGAAGTACGGGACGCCCTACAACGCCCGGTTTCTTGAATTTCTGAAGCATGTACAGAAAAACGACCTGACCTGTAACGCCGGTGTGACCGACGTCAAGGGCGACCGCTCCCTGAATCCGTGCGAGCAGGCCGACCAGGATTTGTATCTGCGAGTGGTTGAGCGCCGCGCCGACGGCATTGTGGTAAGGGGCGCCAAGGCCCATCAGACAGGTTCGCTGAATTCCCACGAGATAATCGTCCTGCCGACGCGGGCCCTCAAAAAGGAAGACAAGGATTACGCCGTCTCCTTTGCCATCCCGACCGACAGCCCGGGACTGATCCATGTGGTAGGCCGCTCCACTCTCGACATGCGCGAGTTGCAGGGCTGCGATGTCGGCAATACGCTGTATTCCAAGAATTGCCCGACGGTTATTTTCAATGATGTGTTTGTGCCGTGGGAGCGGGTGTTCCTGTGCGGCGAGACGGAATTTGCCGGCGACCTTGTAGTCACCTTTTCCGCCTTTCACCGCCAGAGCCACGGCGGTTGCAAGGCTGGGAAAATCGATTGCATGACCGGGGCCGCCCTTACCATGATGGATTACAACGGCACCGGCAAGGTCAGCCATCTTAGACAGAAAATCATCGACATGATCCACCGGGCGGAAACGTTGTACGGCTGCAGCATCGCCGCCTCTTATGAAGGGAAAAAACAGCCTTCCGGGACATACTTTATCGATTCGGTTTTGGCCAATGCCTCCAAGATGCACGAGGGCAAGGAAATGGCCGAGGCCGGCCGCCTGCTTGTAGATATCGCCGGCGGCTATGTCTGCGATCTGCCGTCCGACAAGGATCTGGCGCATCCGGAAATCGGCCCGCTGGTGCGAAAGTATCTCCAGGGGGCGACCGGCGTAGCTGTCGAGGACCGGATCAAGATGCTCAGGCTGGCAGAAAAGCTGGCCCTGGAGAGCGCCGATACCGTTTCCGATATCCATGGCGGCGGTTCGGCCGAGGCGCACCGGGTCTCGATAATGCGGGACAGCAACCTCGAAAGCAAAAAGCGAGCAGCCAAGAGGCTGGCAGGTATCAAGGACTAGCGCCGCAGTCGTCAGAAGGCAAAGGAGGTGCCCGGTTTAGGTCCGGGATGGATATGAAAAATATTGTCATTGCCAGCGCCGTCAGGACGGCGGGAGGAAGTTTCGGCGGCAAGTTGAGCGGGCTGGAAGCGCCGGATTCAGGGGCGCTGGTTATCAGGGAAGCAATTAAGCGGGCGGCGATCGCTCCCGAGGCTGTCGATGAACTGATTTTTGGCTGCGGCTGGCAGGCCGGCGTCGGCCCCAATCCAGCCAGAATAGCTGCCGTCAGGGGCGGACTGCCCCATAAGACGACAGCCTATACCGTCAATATAAGGTGCGGCTCCAGCCTTAAGTCGGCGATTATCGGCGCCGGCACCATCAAGGCCGATGACGCCGATGTCCTGGTGGTCGGCGGCACGGAATCGTCCTCGAATGTCCCCTATGTTCTCAAGGATGCCCGCTGGGGCGCCCGCATGGGTGACAAGCAGATGTACGACGTTCTCCACAAGGACGGCTTCATGTGCCAACTGGCCGGCATGTTCATGGGCAATACGGCTGAGCTGCTGGCTGAGAAATACGGCATCTCCCGCGAGGAGCAGGATGCCTTCGCGGTCGAAAGTCACCTGAAAGCAGTCAAAGCTATGGAGGAAGGCAGGTTCAAGGCTGAGGTCCTGCCGGTTGAAGTAAAGGTAGGCAAGGCGATGGAAGTCTTTGAGCGGGAAGAAATCCCCCGCAAGGACGCCAGCCTGGATAGGATGGCCAAGCTGCCATCGGTCTTCAAAAAGGACGGCACGGTAACCGCCGGCAATAGCTGCGCCCTGTGCGACGGGGCCGCGGCCATGGTCATGATGTCGGCGGAAAAGGCGACCGAGCTTGGCGTTAAACCTATGGCCGTCATCCGCGGCTACGCCACGGCCGGCGTTGATCCCAAGTACATGGGCATCGGTCCGGTGGAAGCGATACCCGTGGCTTTGAAAAAAGCCGGCATGACCCTTAAGGACATTGACCTCATCGAGCTCAATGAAGCCTTTGCCGCCCAGTATCTGGCGGTGGAACGGGAAATGAAGTGGGACAGGAGCAAGGTAAATGTCCACGGCGGCGCTATCGCTCTCGGTCATCCGGTGGGGGCGACCGGGGTCAAGATCCTGACAACCCTGCTTTACGCCCTCAAGACGTACAACAAGCAGGTAGGCCTTGCCAGCCTGTGTATCGGCGGCGGCCAGGGCGTGGCCATGATTGTGGAGCGGGTAGACTGATTGTCGATAGCTGAAGGGAGACGGATGATTTATGGAGATAAAGAAGGCGTTGGTGCTGGGCGCCGGGACGATGGGCGGCGGCATTGCCCAGTTGTTGGCCCAGAACGGTGTCAGGGCCGTCTTGATGGATGTCAAGGAAGATATCGTGAAAAAGGCGGTTGCCAAAATTAATATAGGCCTGATGGCGCGGGTCGAAAAAGGCAAAATGACCGAGGCCGAAGTCGCCGATATCATGTCGAGAATCAGCGCGGTTACCGATATAAACGCCGGGGCGGATTGCGATTTTGTTATCGAAGCCGTCCTCGAGGATGTCGCTCTCAAGCAAGAACTGTTCGCCAAGCTCGATAAGATCGTGAGGGAAGACGTCATTCTGGCGACCAATACCACCGCCTGTTCTATTTCCCAGATCGCTTCGGCGGTGACAAGGCCGGGCAGGGTCATCGGCATGCACTTCTTCAACCCGCCGGTCGTTATGAAACTGGTGGAGATTATGCCGGCGCTGCAGACTTCGCCAGCGACGATAGACGCGGCCAGGGCCTTCGCGGAGTTCCTTGGCAAGGAGCCGGTGGTGACCCTTAAAGAAGGGGTCGCCGGTATTGCCTCACGGGTGTTGGCAGGACTGCTGAACGAAGCGGTCTGGGTGCTCGAAGAGGGGCTGGGAACGGCGGCCGATATCGACAGGGCCATGAAGCTGGGCGCCAATCAGCCGATGGGTCCGCTGGAACTGATCGACCTTATCGGTATCGATATTCATCTCGCCAAAACGGAGACGCTGTACAACAAGCTGAGCGATCCGCGCTACCGTCCCTGCTACCTGCTGAAGAAGATGGTCGCCGCCGGCTATCTGGGACGAAAATCCGGCAAAGGGTTTTACGATTACAGCCAGAACCCGCCGGTGCCGACAAAACTTTAGGCCGGGAGGTGATGCTGGTGTTTGACCTGCTTATATACAGAAAGGAAGCCCCGGTCGCCTTTATCACGATCAACCGTCCGGACGCCATGAACGCCCTTTCCAACGCGCTGGTCGAGGAGTTTGACAAAGCCTTCGATCTGGTGGAGCAGGATGCGGAAGTGCGGGCCCTTATTATCACCGGCGCCGGCGACAAGGCGTTTATGGCCGGGGCCGATATCAAAGAACTGGAGAAACGCGACCTCATTCTCGGCCGCCAGCAGACCAAACGGCGACAGGCGGTCTTCAACCGGCTCGCCGAGATGAAGATTCCGGTTATTGCCGCCGTCAATGGGTTTGCTCTGGGGGCCGGGCTGGAGCTTGCCATCGCTTGCACTTTGCGGGTGGCCTGTGAGGAAGCTCGCTTTGGCTCGCCAGAAGTCAACCTCGGGATAATCCCCGGGGATGGTGCCACCCAGCGACTTCCCAGGCTGATAGGGTTCGGCCGGGCTATGGAAATGGTGCTGACCGGCGATTTTGTCGAGGCCCCGGAAGCATACCGCATAGGCCTGGTAAACAAAGTGGTAGCAAAAGACGCGCTGCTGGAAACTGCCCTCAAACTGGCTCTGAAAATTGCCGCCAAAGCCCCTGTGGCTGTCCAGTGCGCCAAAGAAGCAGTAAATCGCTCGCTTGAGGTCGGCCTTTACGAGGGCCTTGCGCACGAATCGTATCTTCACGCCCTGACGTGCGCGACCGAGGACAAAAAGGAAGGAGTAACGGCCTTCCTGGAGAAACGCAAACCGTCTTTCCGGGGGAAATAAGTCAATAACAAGGGAGGCTCCAGCTATGGGAAAAGGCGTTATCGACATCCGGCCAAAATGGTGCAAGGCCTGCGGCATATGTGTGGCTTTCTGCCCGAAAGAAGTTCTCGGTTTTGATAAAGACAGCGGCAAGGTCAGCGCCGTCAAGCCGGAAGCGTGTATTGGCTGCCGGCAATGCGAGCTGCGCTGCCCGGACTTCGCCATCGACGTGAATTTGGCTTAGGCGGGGTTGTGGCAGCCGGCTACGGCTATTCGCAGCATCAATATAATCGCAGGGGGTTGGAGAAATGGTCAAACAAGCGAGATTAATGCAAGGCAACGAAGCTTGCGCCGAAGCTGCTCTGCAGGCCGGCGTAAGGTTCTTTGCCGGCTACCCGATCACACCGGCGACCGAGATCACCGAGATACTGGCGACCCGCTTGCCAAAGCTTGATGGCGTTTTCCTGCAAATGGAGGACGAGATCGCCAGCATGGCGGCGGTAATCGGCGCCTCGATCGGCGGCGTCAAGAGCCTGACGGCGACAAGCGGTCCCGGGTTTACCCTCAAACAGGAGAATATCGGCTATGCGGCGATGTGCGAGATACCGTGCGTTATCGTCGATGTCCAGCGGGGCGGCCCCAGTACCGGCATGCCTACTCTGCCGGCGCAGATGGACGTAATGCAGGCTAGGTGGGGCACCCATGGCGACCATCCGATAGTTGTGCTATGTCCGTCGACGGTTGAAGAATATTACAAGTTGACGATAGATGCCGTAAATTTCGCCGAAATGCTGCGGACGCCGGTCATCCTGCTGGCGGATGCGGTCGTCGGCCATTTGCGGGAAAAGGTCGTGCTACCGGAAGCCGGCGATCTTACGATCATCGACCGCAAGCCGGTGACGGTGCCGCCGGCCGATTACCTGCCGTTCAGGCCCGGGGACGATGGCGTGCCGGAGTTTGTTACCTACGGCAAGGGCTACCGCTACCATATGACAAGCAATAACCATGATGAGGGCGGTTATCCGGCCACCAACGACCATAAGGTGGCCGACAAACTGATCAGGCGGCTGCACGACAAGGTGGAAAAGCGGCGCAAGGATATCATCCGGACGGCGGAAATGCAGACCGACGACGCCGAGGTAATTATTTTCGCCTATGGCTGTACGGCCCGCTCGGCGGCCAGCGCGGTGGAGGAGGCCAGGGCCCAGGGCCTCAAGGTGGGGCTTGTCAAGGCAATGACCCTGTGGCCGTTCCCGTTTGAAGTGGTCGAGAAGTATGGCGATAAAGTCAAAGCTTTCATAGTCCCGGAAATGAACATGGGCCAGCTTGTGGGCGAAGTTGAGCGGACCCTGAAGGATTATCCCGCCAAGGTAGTCAGATTGAACCGGATCGACGGCCGGATGATTACCCCGGGACAAATCTTAGCGACAATCAAAGAGGTGATGGGATGATGGCCGCGCACGCTAGCACATACCTTCGTCTGAACAAAATGCCGCATATCTGGTGTCCCGGCTGCGGCACCGGGATTGTTCTGGGCGCGGTCATCCGGGCTATTGACGCTGTCGGTTATAACCGCGACGAGGTTGTCGTCGTGACCGGCATCGGCTGCTCGGCGCGGACCAACGCCATTATCGACTTCAATACCTTCCAGACCACCCACGGCCGGGCCCTCAGTTTCGCGACCGGGTTTAAAATGGTTCGCCCGGAACTTAAAGTGATTGTCATCACCGGTGACGGCGACGGCGCCGGTATCGGCGGTAACCACCTGATTCACACCGCCAGGCGGAACATCGACCTGACGACCATCCTTGTCAACAACAGTATCTACGGCATGACCGGCGGCCAATTTTCGCCACTCACCCCGCGGGGCAGCGTGGCGACGACCGCGCCTTACGGCACGGTCGAGCCCAGCTTCGACCTGTGCGAGCTGGTGGCGGCGGCCGGGGCCACCTATGTCGGCCGCTCGACAGCTTTCCACGCCAGCCTGCTGGAAGATCTCATTGTCAAAGGCTTAAAGCATAAAGGCTTCTCGTTTATCGAGGCAATATCCCAGTGCCCGATCGGTTTCGGCCGCCGCAACAAGCAAAAAGGCGCCGTGGAGATGCTGAAGCTGCAGAAAACCAATGCCGTCCCGGTGGAAGCGGCCGCCAAGCTGTCGCCTGAACTGCTGGCCGGCAAGTTCCTGATTGGCGAATTTGTCAATAAAGAGGGCCGGGAGTTCGGGGAAGTCTACCGGGAGATGGCCCAAAAAGCCAAACAGGGCAAGGGGGAGGCGGAATAATGGAAAGGCAGGAGATAGTTATTAGCGGTTCCGGCGGCCAGGGCGTGGTGCTCGGCGGCATTATACTGGCCGAAGCCGCCGCCATCTACGAAGGCGGCTACGCCACCCACAACCAGTCCTACGGGCCGGAAGCCAGGGGCGGCGCCAGCCGCTCGGAGGTCATCATCAGCGGCAAGCCCATCCACTTCCCGGAGGTTGATAACCCCGACGTCCTGGTGGCCCTCACCCAGGAAGCGGTGAACAAGTTCGCCGCCCACGTCAAAGCCGGCGGCACGCTCATCGTCGACGCCAGGGTAAAGACGCTGCCGCAAAACAACGAAATAAAGACCTACGCCTTGCCCATCTGCGACACGGCAGAGAAGGTGCGCGGCGAAATCGTCACCAATATGGTCACCCTTGGCGCCCTAATAGCCATCACCGGGCTCGTCGGCGAGGAGGCCCTCAAAAAAGCGGTTTTGGCGCGCATTCCCCGAGGCACGGAGGAAATCAACCTTGAAGCCCTGACCATGGGGGCGCGGATCGCCAAGGAGGTCAGGTAATTGGCGGCTAAGAAAAAAGCCCTGCTGGTGCAGGAAATCCACCCGGCCGGCATCGCCAAGCTCGCGCCGGAAGTGGAAATCGTCATGGCTAAAAGCGCCGAGCCGGATAAGCTCATAAATGAAGTGGCCGACGTCGATGCCATAATCCTCAGGCTTACGCCCCTGCCGGCGGCGGTGATCAACGCGGCCCCGAAGCTTAAAGTCATCGGCCGGCCGGGAGTCGGCTATGATAACGTCGACCTGGCGGCGGCAACGGCCAGGGGGATCCCGGTCGTCTACGCGCCAGGCAGCAACGATATTTCGGTGGCCGAGCATACGGTGGGCCTGCTGGTGGCTTTAGCCAAACAGTTCGTGAAAGCGAACACCGCGGTTAAGGTGGACAACAATTTCCAGTTTCGCCACCAGGTCCGCACGGTCGAACTGCGGGGCAAAACGGTCGGCATCGTCGGCTTCGGCAACATCGGCCGCACGGTCGCCCATATCTGCCGCGAGGGCTTCGGCATGAAAATCGTCACCTACGACAAGTTTATCACCGACGAATTTGCGGCCCAGCACGGGGCCAAGCGGCTCGGCGAGCTTGACGAGCTTCTGGCCGCCGCCGATTTCGTCAGCCTGCATATCCCGTCGACCAAAGAAAACTACCATATGATCGGCGGCGACCAGCTGCGGAAGATGAAGCCGACGGCCTATCTCATCAATACCGCCCGCGGCACGGTGGTCGACGAGGCGGCCCTGGCCGAGGCGGTTGCCGGCAAAAGCATCGCCGGTGCGGCCACCGACGTGTTCGAGAAGGAGCCGCCGGCGGCCGACAATCCGCTGCTTGTCCGGGAAGGCATTATCGTCACCCCTCATATGGCGGCCCACTCTGAGGAAAGCATGGCCAGAATGGCCACGATGATGGCCGAAGGCGTGCTCGATGTGCTGGCGGGGCGAACGCCGCGGTATATCGCCAGATAGATAAAGGTTCGCTTAGAAAATCGCAGAGGTGGCGGACGTATGGAGTATCCGAAGTTTGCCAAGGTGCGCCAGGTGTTTAGCCGCGACCGCATCACCGACCCCGGGGGTGCAGTGGCGGCCGCGCTGGCGGCCGCCGGTCCGGAAAAACACTTCAAGGCCGGTGAAAGAATAGCTATCGCCGTGGGCAGCCGCGGCATCGCCAACCTGCCGGCCATGGTCAGGTCGGTAGCCGACTGCCTGAAGTCGCTCAAGACCTGGCCGTTTATCGTGCCGGCGATGGGCAGTCACGGCGGGGCGACGGCGG
>JAEZLU010000234.1 GCA_023415075.1 Bacillota bacterium | reverse complement strand
CAATTTCCGTAAAGTGCGGGAAATGGTGGCCGCCGGCGCCGTCGGCCAGCCCCATATCATCAAGATAACCTCCCGCGATCCGGCGCCGCCGCCGCTGGACTATGTCAAGGTATCGGGCGGCCTCTTCCTGGACATGACCATCCACGATTTCGACATGGCCCGCTTTCTGGCCGGCAGTGAGGTAACCGAGGTCAGCGCCGTGGCCGGGGTGCTGGTTGACCCGCAGATCGGCGCCGCCGGCGACGTCGATACCGCCATCGTTACCCTGAAATTCGCCAACGGCGCCATCGGCGTCATCGACAACAGCCGCAAAGCTGCCTACGGCTATGATCAGCGGGTGGAAGTCTTCGGCTCGCTGGGCTGCGTGGCCACCGGCAACGACAGCCCTACCGCCGTACAGCTCAGCAACGCCGCCGGCGTCACCGGCGACAAGCCGCTCTACTTCTTCCTTGAACGCTACAAGGACGCCTATATTGCCGAGATTAACGAATTTATCGACGCCGTCAGGCATGACCGCCAGCCTTCGGTCACCGGCGACGACGGCCTGCAGCCGGTGCTGATCGGCCTGGCGGCCAAACGGGCGGCCGCCGAGGGCCGGCGGGTGAAGGTCGGCGAAGACTGAAGGCGACAGAGCCTTGCAATAAGAAGCCTCGCCAGTATACTGGGCCTGTTGACAAAAGGGGATGAGAGTCCGTTGGACCATCGCCTTTTTCTTTCTCCTCTAAGTAGCAGCGGCCCCAGCACCAGGCCGTGTGCAGGCCGCGAGGCGCGCGCGCCTCGCGGCCTCCGCGTCTGGGGGAACGAAGAAAGAGGCCTAGAAGAGCCGACTGACAAAATCATTCGTAATAAATATTGGCATTGACAAATCCTCCTAATTGCTGGACTTGTCAATGCCATTTTGCTTGTTTTGGCCTTAAGCCAGTTTGTCACCAGGCCCATACTCTGGTGAGGCTTTTTATTGCGGGAATTTCAGCCGCCAGCAGGGAAATCGGTGGCCGGGGCGCGAACGAATTAATGGGTAAAAAGGTTAATTTAACCAAATATGAATATAATTACTATGGTTAAATTTGGATAGAGGTGATGACATGAACAAACGTGCCCTGGGACTGCTTGTTGCCCTTTGTATCTTGCTGGTTAGCCTGCAACTGACCGCCTTTGCCGCCGAGGTCCCGGCGAAACCGGAAGTCGTCATCCTGGCCACCGGCGGCACGATCGCCGGCGCCGGCGTTACCAACACAACGACGGTGGGTTACACCTCCGCGGTCACGGCGGTCGACAAACTTATCGCCAATGTGCCCGAACTGGCCAAGGTAGCCAATGTCCGCGGCGAGCAGATCAGCCAGATCGGCAGCGAAAGCATGACAATGGAGATTTGGCTCAAACTTGCCAAGCGGGTCAACCAACTGCTGGCCCGCGGCGACGTCGACGGCGTCGTTATCACCCACGGCACCGATACCCTCGAAGAGACCGCATATTTCCTCAACCTTGTGGTGAAAAGCGACAAACCGGTCGTCCTCGTCGGCTCGATGCGGCCAGGCACGGCCATGAGCGCCGACGGCCCGCTCAACCTGTACCGGGCGGTTATTCTTGCCGGCAATAAGGCTGCTGTCGGCAAGGGCGTGCTGGTCATGCTGAACGACACCATCAATGCCGGCCGCGACGTCACTAAAACCATCACCGACCGGGTCGAGACCTTCAGAGCGCCCGACCTCGGCGCCCTCGGCCTGTTTACCGGCGACCAGCCTGTGTTCTATCGCCAACCGCTGCGCAAGCATACCGCCGCCAGCGAGTTCGACGTCATGAGCCTCACGTCGCTGCCGCGGGTCGATATCGTCTATCACTACGCCGGCAACGAAGGCACGATGATCGAGGCCGCCGTCAAAGCCGGGGCCCGGGGCATCGTCCATGCCGGCACCGGCAACGGCAGCATCGGCAAAGCCGAATACCCGGCGATCGAGAAAGCCCTTGACCAAGGCGTAGTGGTCGTGAGGAGCTCGCGGGTCGGCGGCGGCATAATTGCCCGCAACGGTGAAGCCGACGACGACCAATACGGTTTTGTCGCCAGCGACAGCCTGAACCCGCAAAAGGCTCGCATCCTCCTGATGCTGGCGCTGACCAGGACCACCGATGTCGATGAAATTCAGCGGATGTTCTGGACCTACTGAGCCGCCCGGCCAAAAGCGGCGGCAGGCAAGCTCCCGGCGCCCGGATGAGGCGGGCGAGCAACTTGTTTTGGGGGGCTGAGCGATGAATATGATCCAAAAGGCGGTCATAAAACACAATAAAGGGCTCCATGCACGGGTTGCGGCCATGGTTGTCCAGAAGGCCCAGGAGCTTCAGGAAAAATACGCGGTCGCCCTCTATTTCCATTACCAGAACCGTGACAAGATATTGGCAAATACGCTGATACCCCTCATGGCCCTGCGGGTAAAAGCAGGCGACGCAGTCTGCGTTTCCGGCAGCGGCGAGCAGGCCGGGCAGGCGATCGCCGAAATGGTGGAGTTTCTCGAAAGCGATTTCCCGATCGGCGACGCCGAAACGATAAATAAAGTCGATAACCTGCTGCAATCCAACGCTTTCACGGCCGAGCACATCTTCAGCAGCATCGCCAACGGCCTCATTGTCACCGACGAAAACGACATCATCACCGTATTTAACCCCGCTGCCGAGCGGATCATGGGCATCCCGGCGGCCAGCGTCGTCGGCCAGAAGATCTATGACGCCATTCCCGATACCCGGCTGCCGGTCGTCAACCGGACCATGGTTCCCGAGCTGGCCTGCCGGCAGGTAACCAACAACGCGGTCATCATCACCAACCGTACGCCGATAATCGTCGACGGCCAGTCCAAGGGCGCGGTGGCGGTGTTCGAGGATATATCGACGATCGAGAAGATTACCGGCGAACTGCGGGCTGTCAAAGAGCTGAAAGAGCGCCTGCATCTCATTCTCGAGTCGGTACAGGACGGCATCTGCGTCGTCGACAAGCAGGGCTGTATCGTCTACGTCAATCCGGAATATGTCCGGATTACCGAGACACCGGCCGGAGAACTGGTGGGCCAGAACGTCGCCAGGTTATCGCCGCGGGGGGCGAGGGCCCAAGCGCTGGTCAGCGGCAAGCCCATCCTCGGCCATATTAGCCGCAAGCCGAACGGCCAGACGATTGTCGCCAACGTTAATCCGATCATTATCGACGGCGAATTGGAAGGGGTCGTATCGGTAATCAAGAACGTTTCCGAAGTTCAGGGAGTGCTGGACAACCTCAACAAGGTCATGGCCCAGGCCGAATACCTGGAACAGGAACTAATACGCACCAAGAAGTCTTTTAAGGCCTTCGATAAATTCATCGGCAAGAGCGGCAAGGTGCTGGACGCGCTGGCGATCGCCGCCAAAGCGGCCGAAGGGCAGGCCACTGTGCTTATCCGCGGCGAAAGCGGCACCGGTAAGGAACTGGTGGCCGAGGGCATCCATTTTGCCAGCCGCTACGCCAAAGGGCCGTTCATCCGGGTGAACTGCGCGGCAATTCCGGCCTCCCTGCTGGAAAGTGAACTGTTCGGCCATGAAAAAGGGGCATTCACCGGCGCTATCAGGCGAAAACTCGGCGCCTTCGAGCTGGCCGACAAGGGCACTATCTTTCTCGACGAAATCGGCGAAATGGAAAAAAGCATGCAGGCCAAAATCTTGCGGGTGTTGCAGAAGCGGGAGTTCCAGCGGGTGGGCGGCGAGGAAACCATTACGGTGGGGGTCAGGATAATCGCCGCCACCAGCCGGGATCTGGAAAAGATGGTGGCCGAAGGCGAGTTCCGCGAGGACCTGTACTACCGGCTGAATATCATCCCCATTATCTTGCCGGCCCTCCGTGACCGCAAGGAAGATATCCCCCTGCTTGTCGAGCATTTCCTGGGCAAAATCTGCGGCGAACAAAACAAAAAAACCAAGGAAATCAGGCGGGATGCCCTGGAAGTCCTCCTGCGGTACCGCTGGCCCGGCAACGTGCGCGAGCTTGAGAACATCATCGAACGGCTTGTCACCTTGTCGGACGGACCGGCTATCGACATTGACCTGCTGCCCGGTTATATACGGGAAAGGGCTGCTGCCGACCAGGGCGCGTGCGGGCAGGCTTTTGCCGCCGAAACGATATTTCCTTGGGACACCTACGAAAAAAAGATCATCAAAATGGCCCTCGAAAAATACGGTAACTTCAACCGGGCGGCGAAAGTTCTCGGCCTTACCCACAAAACAGTCGCCGCCAAGGCCCGCAAATACGGCTTGGAAAAAGCGGTATCCTGGGAAAAAGGATAATAGTTAGGAAAAAATACCAAGATAATCTGCTTTGCTTGCTATTTTTTACCAAAAGATCGAGGATAATCACTTCGCGCCTTCCGGAAAAGTCGCCGTTTACACCGCTTGGCATGGTACTTGCTGCTAGTGAAGGCATAAGCGGCGGGAAGGGGAGGGGGTTGGCCTGACCTGGCTAACCGGGAGCGAGGTGGTTTTTTTTTCTGGGCCAAAATTTTCAGGTGCCTTAAGCGGGGAAAATAGAAGGAGGAGAAATTATGAAAAAAATTATCAACAATGCCGAACAGGTTGTTGAGGAAATGCTGCAGGGCATCGTCCAGGCGCACCCGCAGTATTTGAAACGGGTAGAAGGATTCAACGTCCTGGTGCGGGCCGATTCGCCCACCGACAAGGTTGCCCTGGTGAGCGGCGGCGGCAGCGGCCACGAACCTTCCCACGGCGGCTTCGTCGGCCGCGGTATGCTTGACGGCGCGGTGGCCGGCGCGGTATTCACCTCGCCGACGCCCGACCAGGTGTTTGAAGCGGTCAAAGCCGTGAACGGCGGCAAAGGAGTGCTGCTGGTAATCAAAAACTATACCGGCGATATCCTGAATTTCGAAATGGCGGCTGAGCTGGCGGCCGCTGAGGGTATTGAGGTGGAAAAAGTCGTCGTTAACGACGACGTGGCTGTTGAAAACAGCACCTGGACATCCGGCCGCCGGGGAATCGCCGGCACCGTTTTTGTCCATAAGCTTGCCGGCGCCAAGGCCGAAGCCGGTGGTACGCTGGCGGAAGTCAAAGCGGTGGCCGAGAAGGTAATCGCCAACGTCCGCTCCATGGGTATGGCCTTGGCCCCCTGCACCGTGCCGGCGGCCGGCAAGCCCAGCTTCACCCTTGGCGAAAATGAGATCGAAATTGGCATGGGTATACATGGCGAACCAGGCACTCACCGGGAGGCTATCCGCTCGGCCGACGAAATCGCCGCCCATCTCCTGGGCAAGATCCTCGACGATATGCCCATCGACGACGGCCAGGAAATCGCCGTGATGGTGAACGGCCTCGGCGGGACACCGGTCATGGAACTCTATATCGTAAACCGCAAAGTCGGCGAAATCCTCGAAGGCAAAGGAGCCAAGATAGTCAAGACCTATGTGGGCAACTACATGACATCACTCGAAATGGCCGGGTTCTCGATCACCGTCCTCAAGCTTGACGGCGAACTGAAGACTCTGCTGCTTGCCCCGGCCGACACAGCAGGGTTGGTCCAATTCTAACCAGGAGGTAATCAATGTGAGTAGCACTGCAGTAGCGGCCCTTGAAGCAATCGGCGAAGCGATCGGCGCCAACAAGGATTACCTGACGACGCTGGATGCGGCCATCGGCGACGCCGACCACGGAATCAACATGACCCGCGGCTTTCAGGCTGTCGCCCCGAAGATCCGGGCTCTTCCCGACAATGCCGACATCGGCGCTCTGCTCAAAACCGTCGGCATGACGCTTATATCCACGGTAGGCGGTGCCGCCGGCCCGCTATACGGCACGGCCTTTTTGCGGGCCGCGGCTGTGGCCCAGGGAGCCGGCACCGTCACCGCTGACAGCGCCCTGAAAATGCTTGAGGCGGCGATAAACGGCATTAAGGAGCGGGGGAAAGCAACGGTTGGTGAAAAAACCATGCTTGACGCCCTGGTGCCGGCCTGCAAGGCTTTTGCCGCCGCGATAAAAGCCGGGAGCAGCGTTGTCGAAGGGTTGGAGGCGGCCTGCGCCGCCGCCGCCGATGGGGTGGAGCATACCAAAACGATTGTCGCCACCAAGGGGCGGGCCAGCTATCTCGGCGAACGCAGCTTGGGCCACCAGGACCCTGGCGCCACATCGTCCTTGATTATGCTGCAAACTTTGACCGAATTTTGTCGTCGCAACAAGCTGGGTAATTAGGGGGTAA
>JAEZLU010000320.1 GCA_023415075.1 Bacillota bacterium | reverse complement strand
GTTTACGCTCTGGCCGGGTATATCCGGGAAAAACAAATACAGCAAATCGTCGGCGCGGTCTGGCAGATACTTTCCCGCAGCCGGCGGCCCTGGCCGGCGAGGCTGATAACGGCCGGCCAGGGAGATTTTCTGCTGAGGGAGATTGCCCGCAGGCTGGGGTGGGAGGCCAGTCCCTGGTGGCAGCTGCTGCCTGGCGGCGAAGCTAAGCGCGAGTATCCGCTGACGGCCTACGCCGTGGCCTGGCTCCTGGCGGGCTGGCTTGCGGCTGACCCGGAAGAGTACAGCGACCACCATTAATTATATTACATTATTTCCCATTTTGCACGCCTGCTGCAGCGAAGCAGGAACGGGGGGTGCCATGGATAAAAAACCATTCCGCATCGTGCCGGTTATTGATTTAAAAGGCGGACTGGCGGTACACGCCGTGCGCGGCGAGCGGGTGCATTATCAACCGGTGAGCAGCGTTTTGACGGGAACGCCCGAATTATTTCCGCTGGTAGCGGCTTTCGCTATTAAGCTCGGGCTGACAGAGGCGTATATCGCCGATCTCGACGCGATAACCGGCGGGCAGCCGGCGGGGAACCTGGCGGTTATTGGCGCGGCGCAAAAGGCGCTGCGCGGGTTGCCCGGTGCGGCTACGCCTTTTTCCTTGATGGTCGACGCCGGCGTGGCCAGCCGGGCGGATGCGGCGGGGGTGTTCGCAGCCGGCGCCGACAAGGCCGTCGTCGGCACGGAGACGCTGGCGTCACTCGCCGAACTGGCCGACCTGGTGGGCGACTACGGCCCCGGACGGATGGTTGTCAGCCTCGATTGCCGCGACGGCCGCATTATCAGTCCGGTTGCCGAACTGCGGAGCTTGGCCCCGCCGGCGGCAATAAGGCTGCTGCGGGCGCGCGGCGCGGCCCAGTTTATTTTGCTTGAGCTAAACCGGGTCGGTACTGCCGCCGGCCTTAACCGGCCGCTTATCCAGGCCTGCGTTGACAGCCTGGCGTCACTGCCGGACAACGCTGTACCGACAGACCTGTCGCTCTTTGTCGGCGGCGGCGTATCCGGCTGGGCCGACTTGGAGTGGCTGAAGCAGGCCGGCGTCGCCGGGGCGCTTGTCGCCACCGCCCTCCATGACGGCAGGCTTACCGGCGATGACATACGTGCCTTGATGCTACAGTGAACAGAAGCGGCGAAAGGGTTTGGGGAAAAGGTGCCTGCGCGGCTGCGGCGCGAGTATGCGGCGCCGAGGAAAACAGTGAGGTAAAAGAGGGGAAGCATATGAATGAAATACGCGAGAATGCGGTGCGGAGTCTGCTTAAAAGCGTCGGCGAGGACCCTGAGCGGGAAGGGCTGCAGAAGACCCCCTGCCGGGTGGCGAAAATGTATACAGAGTTGTTTAGCGGTTACCAGCAAGACCCCAAGGACATTCTAAGCGTTACCTTCACGAATGAAGCCCGCGACAATGGCGAAATGGTCATCGTCAAGGATATCGCCTTTTACTCCCACTGTGAGCACCACATGGTGCCGTTCATCGGCGTGGCGCATATCGCTTATATTCCCGACAAGAAGTTCGTGGGGATCAGCAAGCTCGGCCGGCTGGTCGATTGCTTCGCCAAGCGGCTGCAGGTCCAGGAGCGCCTGACCAATCAGCTTGTCGAGGTATTGGAGGAAGTGCTGCAGCCCAAAGGGGTTGCCGTGGTCATAAGCGCCGAGCATCTGTGCATGGCGATGCGCGGTATTCAAAAACCTGGCACAAAAACCGTCACCAGCCTACTGACCGGCCTTTTCCGGACAGACCCTTCCACGAAAGCCGCCTTTTATAGTCTGCTGAAATGACTTACGACTGTTAAAAAAACCCCCGTTTTTCAAGTTACTTGCCTTGTATTATTAAGTTTAGCCCCGCAAATAAAGGCAAACAAAGACCCGGGCGTGAACTCACGCCCGGGTTTTTCGCGTTCGTTATTCGGCGGTAAACGGCAGCAGAGCCATGTTGCGGGCCATACGCACCCCTTTCAGGGGTGGCCTGACTCTGCCAAGGGGGCAAGAGCTTCCGAAATAAGGTTAATGTCCAGGCCGGCTTGTGCCTTCAGCCAGTGGGCGGTGAACTTTACGAACAGCTTGACGGAAGGAGACAGATCGCCGTTCTTGGGTACGGCGAGCACGACTTGTCTGTTTATCATCGGGGTGATCGAGAGGATTGATAAGCCGGGTTGCCAGTCCTTCCTGGCGACATAGGAGGAAAGCACGGTTACGCCAATATCCTCAAGCACCAAACCCATCATTGTTCGGACCGCCGAGCAAGTGAGCTTTATATTGGGCTCAAAACCCGCCGCCAGGCAGGCATTGTAGAAATCTTGATGATGCCTGGAGGTGGGCGGGGTGACAATGAATTTTTCGTCGCGCAAGTCAGACAGGTGCACCGCTTTTCTGGCTGCCAAGGGGTGGCGATCGCTTATTACCAAAACCATCTGGTCGTTCAATATAGGATGAAAGGTAAAGCGGGGATCGGAATAGGAGTTCTGGATAATTGCCGCGTCGATTTTGGCGGCGTGCAACAGCCGCAAGAGTTCGTGATCCTGTTCTTCCAGCAGACTCAACTGTACTCCGGGGTGGTCTTTCTGAAAAGAGGCCAGCAGGTGGCTGGGGAGAGGATAGTAACCGATTACCGGTATTATTCCAATTAACAGATGTCCTTTTTCTATTGTTACATATTCATCGATGCACTTGCGGGCTTCCGTCACTTCGGCCATTATCCGCTTGGCGTAACCAACAAACTCCGCCCCGGCCGGCGTAAGCTGCACAGAGCGGGTAGTTCGCACAAATA
>JAEZLU010000216.1 GCA_023415075.1 Bacillota bacterium | reverse complement strand
AGATCATCACCCTGACGCCCCAGGACGCCACCACCAACGGCGTTAGTCTGTCCGACCTGGCCGGCCAGTATGTTGCTGCCCTCAAAACCTGGGCCGACGGGCTGAAACGCTGAGATCCGGGGCCTTTACACAGCTTCGCAGGCCGGTGAAAATCACCGGCCACTTTATTTTTGTCGAACCTTGCAGGGGATTTTCCCCGGTAGGCAAAATATATCCTTAATAACCTTTTTAAGGAAGTGGTCTTGTGCTTAAGCAGAAAATGGCTAAAGGCGTCGTTAAAGGCCTGTTTGTTCTTGACAACTCGCCGGCCAGCGTCGAAGCCCTCGGCTACGCCGGTTTTGACTTCGTCGTCATTGACACCGAGCATGGCCCCAACGACATTGCCGCCGTCGAGCATATGGTGCGGGCGGCGGAAATCGGCGGCCTCGCCTCCATCGTCCGCGTCACCAAAAACGACCCGGCCAATATTCTACGGGCGCTCGACGTGGGCGCCGGCGGCATCCTCGTGCCTCAGGTCAACAGCGGCGAAGCTGCCCGCCAGGCAGTGCGGGCCGCCAAATACGGCCCCGAAGGCGACCGCGGCCTGGCCGGTATCGTGCGCGCCGCCCGCTACGGTTTCCGGCCCCTGAGCGAATACCTGGCCGAAGCCAACGCCCGTACCGTCGTTTTCGTCCAAGTCGAAGACATAAAAGCCGTGGCCGCCCTTGATGAGATCCTGGCCATCGACGGCCTCGACGGCATATTCGTGGGGCCGGCCGACCTTTCCCAGTCCATGGGCATCACCGGCCAGTTCGACAACCCTGAGTTTAACAAAGTTATCGAAGACGTCATCGCCCGGACGGTTGCCGCCGGCAAAATTGCCGGCATATTCGCCTTGTCGGCCGAAGACGCCAAGCACTGGGCCGCAAAAGGAGCGCGCTTCATAGCCATCGGCTCCGACGGTATGCTGTTCGTGCGGGCTGCGACCGCTCTGGCCAAGGAAATGCAGGGGATTTAAATCGGAGTATCCCTGGGGAATTATTTGTTACGAAGAAGGGAAGACATGGTAGACGTACTTTATACCACGGAGAAACGCTGCACGATGTGTGACAAGCAGTTCACCGTCACCCGCGTGCGCAACAAACTGGCCTTGCTCAAGCAGGACAGCGACTTCTGCAACCACTACCAAGACGTCAATCCTTACTACTACTCGGTCTGGGTCTGCCCCCACTGCGGTTACGCCGCCCAAGACGCATTTTTTGAAGAAACGCCGGCTGGCTATGGCGTCATCAAGGACTTTCTCGCCAAACGCACCGTCAACGTAAACTTCGGCGGGCATCGGACCCGCCAGGACGCCATTACCACCTACAAGCTGGGGATATTCTTCGCCGAGATGGCCGGCACGCTGCCCAGCCGGCTGGCCGGCCTTTACCTCAAGCTGGCCTGGATCTACCGGGAAGCCGGCCAGGCGGCCGAAGAAGCGGCCATGCTCGACAAAGCCCGCGAGAACTACGAACAGGCTTTTCTCAAAGAAAAGACGCCCATCGGCGGCATGACCCAGCTAACCCTCGAATACCTCATCGGCGAGCTTTTCCGCCGCACCAACCGCTTATCCGAGGCCCTCAACTACCTGGCCAAGGTGGTCGGCAACCCGCGGGCTAAGCAGGAAAAACGGATTCTGGAAATGGCCCGCGACGCCTGGACACTGGCCCGCGACGCCAAAAAACAGGCCGGCGGCGAGCAGGAAGAAACCGCCGAAGCACAATGACGACGCTTGCCTGATAGCAAAAATAGATAGTAATCCCCGCACCGCAAGAGGATAGCTGGCTATCCTCTTTTTTTTGTCCGCCGGCCCCCTGAGAGCCGGCGCAGGATAAATTACTGATTAGGTTGAATATTCATACAGGGAGTTGATAACCATGTGGCCGCGGAGTTTGCGGGGGAGACTTCTCATCCTGATGGTAGTCGCCACAGCCTTGCCTATCGTGGCCGCAGGCTACTTCATGATGGTCAGCGCCGAACAGGCCCTGGTCGCCGAAAAGCAGCAGAAGCTGTTCGGAGCCGCCCGCCTTCTTGACAGGCACCTTAGCGGCACCTATGACGACATCCTTCGCCGTTGCGGGGCCGAGGGCGCCGACCGGGTCACCAAGATCGCCGTCCTCAGCCGCGAGCTTGTCGGTTACACCGACCAGGTGGCCGCCGTCTACCCCGGCATCGGCGTCGGCTACTACTCCCGCGACCTTGACGCCATCATCACTTACGGCCCGAGCAGCGTATACGCCGACAAAGTGGGCCTGCCCATCGGCCCGACCCACGAAGGGCGGCTGGTCATGGCCACCGGCCTGCCCCGCGTCCAGGAAGGCGACCTGGTGCGCGGCGCCATCATGAACGCTATGCACCCCATCATTCGCGACAACCAGACCATCGGCTACATATGGGCCAACGAATTTACCGCCGACATCCAGGTCCAGATCGGCGCCATGACCCGTCAGGTCTACCTGACGATAATCGTCAGCCTCATCCTCGGCCTCGCCGCCATAGTCTACCTGGCCAGCCGCCTGGCGAGCGACATAGGCCTCATCAAAGGCGGCCTCATGCTTCTAAAGCGCGACCTTAGCCATCAGCTGCCGCTCCTCGGCGGCGAAATGGGCGAAATATCGGCCGCTATCAACGACATGGCCCACAGCCTGGCCGCCAGCAGGCAGCTTGAGGACCAGGTACAGCGGGCCGAACGGCTGGCCCTGGCCGGTGAACTGGCCGCCGGTATGGCCCACGAGATCCGCAACCCGATGATGGCCGTAAAAGGCTTCGCCGAACTCCTCAAAGAAGAAATAACCCCGGCCGAACAAGGCGAATACGCCGACATCATTGTTCGCGAAACCGTCCGTATCAACCGGCT
>JAEZLU010000065.1 GCA_023415075.1 Bacillota bacterium | reverse complement strand
CGGCCGCATAAACTCATCCCAAGATCACTAGCCAGAAAGAGGGTAACCGTATGGAGCCTTCCACCACCGGCGAGCGCTACACAGGCTACCTTGACAGCCCGCTCGGCCCATTGGCCGTCACCGCTACTGTCACCGGCATCGTCGCCGTCCGCTATGTCCCGGCCAAGGACGACCCGTCGTCCCAGCCGCCGGTCTGCCTTCGCCAGGCGCTGGCCCAGCTCGCGGAATACTTCGCCGGCCGGCGGCGTACCTTTTCCCTGCCGCTTCTGCCGCACGGGACAGTATTTCAGACTACCGTCTGGGCTGCCCTTGTCAATATACCCTTCGGCCAGACCGCCAGCTATCGCGAAATCGCCGCCCGCATCGACCGGCCCCGCGCCGTCCGGGCGGTGGGCCACGCCAACGGCTGCAACCGCCTCAACATCCTCATACCCTGCCACCGGGTGGTCGGCGCCGACGGCAGCCTGACCGGCTACGGCGGCGGCCTCTGGCGTAAACAATGGCTGCTGGACCACGAAAAGGCGGTTCTGAACGCCGCCTCGTCCTGCTAATCCTTTTTTTCGCTTTTTGGTGTTATTTATTAACAAATATAGGAATTACAATTGCCGCCAACCAACTTAATAAGCAAAATGGCGAACAAAAGTCGGCTGATGGAACTGGGGTCGGCTTTTTTCTCTGCCGCCGGAAGGAGCGGTACCATGACCGTCTTGGAGCAGATACTTGAGGCCAACCGCCGGTTTATCGCCAACCCTCCGCTGTCCTTCCCCGTTACCGCCGCCAAACCAAGCAAACTGCCGCGGCGTCAGCTGGCGATATTCACCTGCATGGACACCCGCCTCGTAGACTTTCTCGAGCCGGCGGTGGGTATCCGCCGCGAAGACGCCGTCGTCATCAAAAACGCCGGCAACTCGATAACCGGCCCGTTTGAAACCACTATCCGCAGCCTGCTGCTCGCCGTCTTTGAACTCGGCGTCAAAGAAATACTTGTTATTGGTCACGAAGATTGCGGCGCCGCCCATGCCACCCCGGCCGGCCTCATCACCAAAATGCTGGACAGAGGGATATCGGCTGATGCCGTGAAAATGGTCGAGGGCCAATTGGCCGCTTGGCTTGACAACATTCATCAGCCCGAGAGCAACGTCGCCAAAGTCGTAGAACGCATCCGCGCCAATCCGCTCGTTCCCCGCGATATCCCTGTCCACGGGCTCCTCTTTGATCCTGTAAGCGGCGAAATCCGGATAATCATCGACGGTTATCAGGCGCTGGCCGAATAAGGCCGGCCCGCCGTAGACCCTTGTCAAGCAGCGCTGCTGCTTTTTTGTTTTCCGGCAGGAGATTGGCCGGCCGGCTCGGAATAATCTCCAGAAGCACAATAGCTGGAGGAACAGCCATGAAAGAGCTCATCCTTGGCGGCCAGGCTCTCGTCATCGGCCGCGGCTCGCTTGAGCACCTGGCCACCGTGGAGGCCGGCCGCGCCTTCATCGTCACCGGTGGCTCGTCGATGCTGAAAAGCGGCGTCGTCGGCCGCATCGAAGCAATTATGCGGCAAAAAGGCGCTGTCACCGCCGTCCACAGCGGCATTCCCGCCAATCCCGACACTGGGATTATTCAGTCCGGCGTAGCCGCAATGCGGGCCTTCGCCCCCGACCTCATCATCGCCGTCGGCGGCGGGGCGGCTCTTGACGCCGCCAAAGCCATCGCCCTGTTTGGCGAATACCCGGAACTCGACTTCGCCGCCGCCCTGGCCGGCAACCTGCCGGGCCGCCGCCGGGCCGTCCGCCTGGTGGCCATCCCCTCCACCTCCGGTACCGGCAGCGAAGTCACCAAAACAGCAGTCATAACCTTCCGCGACCGCGACCTTAAGGTCGGTCTCAAGACGCCGGCCTTCATCCCCGATATCGCCATCCTCGACGCCGACCTTACCCTGACCATGCCGGCCGCCGTCGTCGCCGAAACCGGCCTCGACGCCCTGACCCACGCTGTCGAAGGCTTCACCAACCCGGCTATCGACGACTTTACCGGCCCCATGGCCGTCGGCGCCGTGGCCGGCCTCTGCGAATACCTGCCGGTCTCCTACACTGAAGGCACTGCCGCCAGCCGCGAGAAAGTCCACCACTTCCAGGCGCTGGCCGGCCTCGTCCTCGGCAACGTCGGCGTTGGTGCCTCCCACGGCATTTCCCACGCCGTCGGCGGCAAATTCGGCCTTGGTCACGGCCTTATCAACGCCATCGTCCTGCCCCATGTCATCGACTTTAACAGCCGCGACAACCGGGTTAAGGCCATGTACGACCGTCTGGCCGCCGCCGTCGGCGCCGCCGATTTCGCTACCGTTGTCCGCAGCCTGAACGCCCGCCTCGCTATCCCGACCTCGCTGGCGGCCGCCGGCCTTAACGCCGACGCCTTCACCGCCGCCCTGCCCCAGCTTGTCGCCAATTCCCTTCTCGGCTCCACCCGCGTCAACCCTGTACCCTTTACCGCCGGCGACATGGAGGCCCTCCTGCGCCGGGCCTGGGCCTAGCCAAAGGAGGAGGGCGGATGATAATCGTCAGCTCCTGTCTTCTCGGCGTCTGCGCCCGCTACGACGGCGGCCACAACGCCTGCGGCCTCCTGCTTAGCTACGCCGGCAGCGGCCACTTTCTGCCCCTCTGCCCCGAGCAGCTCGGCGGCCTGCCCACACCCCGCCAGCCGGCTGAAATCACCGGCGGCGACGGTAATGACGTCCTTGCCGGCCGGGCCCGGGTGATCGGCCGCAGCGGCGACAACCTGAGCGCCGCTTTCGTCCGGGGCGCCGACCAACTGCTTGCCATAGCCCGCACCTTCCCGGTCACCGCCGCCATCCTCAAAGCCCGCAGCCCTTCCTGCGGCGTCGGCCGGATTTACGACGGCAGCTTCAGTCGCACCCAGACGGCCGGCTTGGGGGTGGCCGCTGCTGCCCTGGCCGCCTGCGGCCTGCCGCTTTACACCGAAGAAACCATTGACGAACAGACCCTTTTGAACCTGCTGGGCCGCTGAGCGGCCCGGCCTTTTGCTTGCGGGACAAATATACCAAAGCATATGGGACCTTCTGAACGGCCTCAGACTTCTACAAAAAGGGTTTTGGGCCAAAATCGCGGGAGGAATAGGCGCCAGGGGCAAGGAAATAATACCCATAACCTTTCAAACCTCCGGAGGATACCATGGACCCTCATAAAGACCTTGACCGTTTCCGGGCCAACCTCGAAGACGAACGCAACAGCGCCGCCCTTTACGCCATCCTCGCCGAAAACGAGAAAGACCCCCGCTTGGCCGAAGTCTACCGGCGCCTGGCGGCCACCGAAGACAAGCACGCCGCCGAATGGGCCGGCCGCCTGGCGGCCGCCGGCGCCTCACCGGCGGCTTTCCGCCCCTCCTGGCGGACCCGGGTTCTTACCTGGCTGGCCCGCCGTTTCGGCCCCGAACTCATCCTGCCCACCCTGGCGGCCACCGAGCGCCAGGCTATGAACGGCTACGCCGGTCAAGCCGAAGCCAAAGGGATGATCGCCGCCGAACACTCTCACGCCCGCCTGCTGCAGCAGATGAGCCAAAGCAGCCGCGGTGCCGGCATGGAAGGCAGCGAACTGGCCAAGCTCGAAGGCCGCCACCGCAGCGCCGGCGGCAACGCCCTCAGAGCCGCCGTCCTTGGCGCCAGCGACGGCCTTATCTCCAACTTCAACCTGGTCATGGGTGTCGCCGGTGCTGAAGTTGCCGCCAACGGCATCCTCCTGACCGGCCTGGCCGGCCTGCTGGCCGGCGCCATCTCGATGGCCCTCGGCGAATGGATATCGGTCCAGAGCTCCCGCGAACTCTATGAGAAACAACTCTCCACCGAAAGATACGAGATCGAAACCGTGCCGGACGAGGAACGGGAAGAACTCACCCTTATCTACCAGGCCCGCGGCCTTGACGAAGAAACCGCCAAACTCCTGGCCGCCAAACTCATGGCTAACCCGGAAACCGCCCTCGACGCGCTGGCCCGCGACGAACTCGGCATCGACCCCGAGGAACTCGGCGGCTCGGCCTGGGAGGCGGCTATCACCTCCTTTCTCCTGTTTGCCGCCGGTGCCGTTGTGCCGGTCCTGCCCTATGTCTTCCTCGAGGGCCTGCCGGCTCTCATCCTCAGCGCCGGCCTCAGCACCGTCGCCCTGTTTGTCATCGGCGCCGCCATCACCCTGTTCACCGGCCGCCCTGTCCTCCACGCCGGCCTCCGCCAGACGGCCTTCGGCCTGGCCGCCGCCGCTGCCACCTTTACCATCGGCCGCCTGGTCGGCGTAACCATCGCCGGTTGACCGGCCCGTAAACCGGTTGATCAGCCCCTGAAAGGAGATGAAGCAAAATGAAAGTCCTCGGAATAAGTACAAGCCCCCGTAAAGACGGCAACACTGCTACCATCATCAAGGCCGTGTTTGCCGAACTGGAAAACCACGGGATCGAGACCGAGCTCCTGCAGACGGCCGGCCAGCCGGTCCGCGGCTGCATGGCCTGCTACGCCTGCTTCACAAATAAAGACCGCCGCTGCGTCATCAAGGACGACTTTATCAATGACTACATCGCCCAAATGATGGCCGCCGACGGCATAATCCTCGGCTCGCCCACCTACTTCACCGACGTCAACACCGAAATGAAGGCCCTCATCGACCGGGTCGGCTTCGTATCCCGTGCCAACGATTATATCTTCAGGCACAAAGTCGGTGCCGCCGTCACCGCCGTAAGGCGGGGCGGAGCCACCCACACCTTCGACACCATGTACCACTTCCTCCACTACAGCCAGATGTTCCTCGTCGGCGCCAGCTACTGGAACATGGTCTACGGGCGCGACATCGGCGAGGCCGCCAAAGATGACGAAGGCATGCTCAACATGAAAGTGCTCGGCGAAAACATGGCCTGGCTGCTGAAAAAAATCCACGCTTGACCCCGCACAGGCCCCCAAAATGAAAGGAGGACCGTTATGTACAAAAAAATCCTTGTCCTTCTCCTCGCCCTCTGCCTGACCCTGGCCGCCGCGCCGGCAAGCGCCGCCGGCTGGAGCGACGGCAAAGCAACCATGACCTACCTAGGCCACTCTGTCTTCACCCTGGAACGCGGCGGCATCAGCCTCATCATCGACCCCTACCTCACCGGCAACCCCCAGGCCGCTATCGCTGCCGACGACGTAAACGTTCAATACATCCTGGTTACCCACGCCCACGGCGACCATCTCGGCGACACCGTGGCCATCGCCAAGCGCACCGGCGCCAAAGTCATCGCCACCGCCGAGGTCGCCCGCATGCTTGCCGAGCAAGGCGTCAGCGTCATCCCGGTCCACATCGGCGCCAAAAAACAATTTGACTTCGGCTACGTCCGCGTCACCCTGGCTGTCCACGGCTCCGGCGTCGCCGGCGGCCAGGCGGCCGGCTTCATCGTTAACTTCTACGGCACCACCGTCTACCATGCCGGCGATACCGCCCTGTTCGGCGACATGGCCCTCCTTGGCCAGCTCGAGAAAATCGACTACGCTCTCCTGCCGATCGGCGACAACTACACCATGGGCCCGGCCGACGCCGTCGAAGCCGTGGGCCTGCTCAAGGCCAAAGCCGTAGTCCCCATGCACTACAACACCAACCCCCTCATCATGCAGGACCCGGTCGCCTTCAAGCAGGCGGTCGAAAAACGCTTCGGCGTGCCAGTATATATCATGAAGCCCGGCGACGCCCGGGCAATCTAAAAGGACCGCTTTTCGCGATAAGTCCCCGGGCCGACAGCCCGGGGACTTATTTTTTGGCTGTCGGCTTTGCGGACAAATCCTTGAGCTCTTTCACCGACTTTTCCAGCGCCGCCAGCCGCGCCTCGACGGCTTTCTCCTTTTTGGCCTCTTCCCGAGTTTCCCTTCGCAGCTCTTCCTCCTCCTGCACAACCGCCAGCAGTGAAAGCTGGTCAGCCACCGCTGTCAGGAAACTGCCGACAAGCGTTATCTCGAAAACGCTTTTATCCTTGGACAGGGCGAGGGCGGTCGCTGTCGCCAGCAAAACCAGTTCCTCGGCCTCCTGGGAAGGTATTGGCATCACCCTTTTTCAACAGTATATGCCCGGCGGTACGATAAACTCTAAAAACTGCCGAAATTCGAGCAGGAGATTACAATTATGAAGAGAATTCCAATACCAGAAACTATACTAGTCTCAGCGGCCGCCCGGCCGCTGTTACCTTGTTTTCCTGACGTGGCCAAATCTTAGTTTACAGGTGATAAGGTGAAACAAAAAAAGCAGCCTGTGCAGCCGCTTATCGAACAAGTAAACATGGACGCCATTGAAGACTTCAGCCGCCAGGTTTACTATCGTGATCCCTACACCTCAATGCACGCTGAACACGTCGCCGATCTTATGGCCGGGCTGGCTAGCCAGCTGGGGATGACCTCGGACGAGATCAACCTGGCCTACATGGTTGGTATAGTCCATGATGTCGGCAAAATAAAAACGCCGGCCGCCGTTCTCCAAAAACCCGGCCGCCTAACCGAGCAGGAATTCAAAACCGTCAAGGCCCACGCCGCCACGGGCGCCGCCATGCTGGCCGCCGTCGACGGCACCGAACCGATCGTCCCGATCATGCGCCATCACCACGAACGCTGGGATGGCAAAGGCTATCCCGATGGCCTGGCCGGCGAGCAGATTCCCCTGCTGAGCCAGATGCTCGCCGTCTGCGACACCTTCGACGCCATGACCACCCAGCGTTGCTACCGCACCCCCGTAAGCCTCGACGAAGCCCTGCGGGAAATCCGCCGCTGTGCCGGCAGCCAGTTCTCCCCGGCGGTTGCCGCCGCCTTCATCGACTTCATTCGTGAAAGATTCGGCTACTATACGGACGGCTGAGGCAACCAGCCGCCGTATTTTTTTTGCCGGTCGGCCGCCATCGACAGGAGTTTTTGCCGGCAAGCGAAATAACATTAGTATAAGTAATTCAGAATAGATACCTCACCGCCGCTCAATAATTCTATGCATACGCACTACAATCAGGTGATAAAATGCCGTTACCCTCGTTAGCCACCTTCGCCGTCGCTTTGGCCGGCGGCCTGCTGTTCTTCGAACTCAGCCTGCCCGTCCCCTGGCTCTTGGGGCCGCTCGCCGGTGTCATGCTTCTGTCAGTCTCCCGCCCGGCAGCCGTCTGCTGGCCGCCCTGTTACCGCAACGCCGGCCTCGTCGCCATCGGTTACCTCATGGGTCGCCCCTTTACCGCCGAAGTCGGCCGCCAGATCATGGCCCAGTTGCCGGCCATGCTCACCATGACAGGCGCCGTCGTCCTGTTCAGCCTGCTCGTCGGTTACATCACCCATCGCCGGACCGGGCTTACCCTGGCCACCGCCGTCCTGGCCACCGTGCCCGGCGGCCTGTCGCAGATGGTCGTCCTCGGCGAGGAAATCGCCGGCGCCGACGTGGCCGTCATCACCTTCATGCAGACCATCCGCCTGCTGTCCGCCGTTTTCTGTGTGCCCTTCATCACCATCCACGGCTTCGCTCCCGCCGCCGCTCCGCCGGTGGCGGCCGCCGCCGATGCCGGCGCCGCTCCGCTCTTTCTGGCAGCCGTTATCTTCGGCGCCTGGCTGGCTGCACGGGTCCATCTGCCGGTCCCCTTCATGCTCGGTCCCACCCTTATTACCGCCGGCCTGGTTTTCAGCGGTTGGCCGGCCCCGCCCTTGCCGCCCGCCCTCCTCATAGCCGCCCAGATAAGTGTCGGCGCCTTCATGGGCACAAACATGAACGCCGCCAGCCTGCGCGCCTGCCGGCGCCTGCTCGGCCATACCATCCTCAACGCTGCCGCCATCGTCCTTTTCTCGCTGTTTGCCGGCTTTCTGCTGGCCGAATTCAGCCAGGCCAGCCAGGCCACCGCCTTCCTGGCCGCCGCCCCCGGCGGCATCGCCGAAATGGGCCTTACCGCTCTCCTGTTGGGGGCCGACGTTTCGGTCGTTCTCGCCTATCAGATGTTCCGGCTGCTATCCATCCTGCTGGTGCTGCCCTTCTTCCTGCGCTGGTGGCTCGGCCCATCCAAGGCCGACCCTGACAGCTGCTAGCCAATTTTTCGGGAGGGACGACAAAATGATCCTCAAATACCAGGGCACACTGATAATCGCCCGTCAGGGCGACCTGACCCGTGAGACCGCCGACGCCATCGTCAACGCCGCCAACAGCCGCCTGGCCGGCGGTGGCGGCGTCGACGGCACTGTTCACGCAAAAGGCGGACCGGCCATCATGCGCGAGCTTGACGTTATCCGGGCCCAAAGCGGCGGCTGCCCGGCCGGCCAGGCCGTCATAACCGGCGGCGGAGCCCTGGCGGCCCGCTACGTTATCCACACCGTCGGCCCCATTTACAGCGGCCGGCCCGCCGACGCCGATCTTCTGGCCGCCTGCTACCGAAGCAGCCTGACCCTCGCTGATAATTACGGCCTGAAAACGGTGGCCTTCCCCTCCATCAGCACCGGTGCTTACCGCTACCCTATCGCCGCCGCCGCTCCCATTGCCATCGCCACCGTGCTTGGCGAAATACCCCGCTACCGCTTTGCCGAAATCCGCTTCATACTCTTTTCGGACCGTGACTACCAAACCTACCGCCAGATACTGGCCGCCGAGCGCGGCCTGACAGCAATAGAACTAGATTGAAAAGGGGGACGCCTGCATGAAAATCAAACGGGTAGACGCCACCATCAGCACCTATAAGCTTCAGGAATCCAAAGAATTTTACAGCAAGCACTTCGGCTTCAAGCTAGTCTACGAAAGCGACTGGTACCTCGAACTCATCGCCATCGACGGCCCGGTCTTCGGCATCAGCTTCACCCGGCCGCAGCGCGAGGCCGGCGAATTTTTCAGTAAGGGCCTCATCGTCTCCTTCGAGGTCGACGACGTCGACGCCGAATACCGGCGCCTGCGGGCCGAAGGCCTGGAAATCGTCCAGAAACTCGAAGACAAACCCTGGGGCGAGCGCAGCTTCGTCGTCGACGACCCCAGCGGCGTCCACCTTTACATCTACAAGCTCATCGCTCCCACGCCGGAGTACCAGAAAGTCTACGACGCCTATAAATAACCGTTTCCTGTCCAGCAAGAACTTTCTCGCGGCACCGGCGGCCAGACGCGCCGCCATGCTTGTAGCCTCGTGCGTCATCATCACCGCCAGCCTTGTGCCGATAGCCACCGCCTGATGGGCCAGAAGGGTGGGCGTTGCCAATGGCGGCTAACTGCCCGAGAGAGGTGCAAACAATGAAAAAAATAGCCGTCATCGCCGATGACCTAACCGGCGCCAACGACACCGGCGTCCAGTTCGCCAAGCAGGGCCTGGCCACCGTTGTCCTCATGGGCGTCAGCCATTTCGCCGGTGGCGCCGACGCCGACGTCATCGTAATCGACACCAACAGCCGGGCTTTGCCGGCGGCCGAAGCCTACGCCAGGGCGGCCGAAGCCGCCTGCCTGCTCAGCAGCGGTTCCTTTGCCGCCATCTATAAAAAAATCGACTCGACCTTGCGCGGCAACCTCGGGCCGGAAATCGACGCCATTATGGACGTCGGCGGCCAGGAACTGGCCGTCGTCGCCCCGGCCTTCCCGAAAAACGGCCGCATCACCGTCGGCGGCCTTCATTTCCTGAATGGCCTGCCGCTCGAGGCCACCGAAATTGCCCGCGACCCCAAGCTGCCGGTCCGCGAGTCCCATATCCCCAGCCTGCTGGCTGCCCAGACCAAGCGCAGGGTCGGCCACATCGACCGCAAGACCGTCCTCGCCGGCAGCGAAGCTATCGCCGCCAAGCTGGCCGGCCTTAAAAACGACGGCGTGGCCATAGCCGTTTGCGACGCCTGGCAGGACGACCAGCTCCGCAGCCTGGCCGCTGCCATTGTCGCCTTCGGCCGCCCGGTCCTGTGGGTCGGTTCGGCCGGCCTCGCCGAATACCTGCCTGCCGCCTGCGGCCTTCAGAGCGACCCCGGCAAACGGGCCCCGGTCGCCGTTATCGCCGGCAGCATCTCGGGAGCCACCCGCGGCCAGGT
>JAEZLU010000310.1 GCA_023415075.1 Bacillota bacterium | reverse complement strand
AGATCGTCGACCGGGCAGTACTCATCGACCATATGGGCCATTTTTTCAACCCCGGCGCCGAAGCCGATTGTCGGAATCCCCAGCTTGGCCGAAGCCACCCCGTTGGTTGAAAAATCCCATTTATACGGCAAGGGGTCTTGACTGAACACCTGCCGGTACGCCGCGAAACAGCCCCGGGCCAAAGGATGGTCGGCCTTGATTTCCCAGGCCGGCAGATACGAGTGCAGCACGATGTCCTCGCCGGTGTAGCTGCGGCCGCTGACATCGTAGATTTCCCAGTCGGCGTCGACGTCGCCGATCAGTTCGGTCATTTCCCGGCCGACCGAATCCTCGGTCTCATTTAGGCCGATGCGGCGGTCGATATACAGCGTGCAGCTCGCCGGCACGGCGTTCAGCGACACCGAAGTGCTTTCGATGCGCGTAAGGGCTATCGACGGGCGCTGCGGCGGCATCGCCATGTACCTTTTGCCGAGCTCTTCAATCCGGGCAATTATCTTCGCCGCTTTATACACGGCGTTGTCGCCTTTCTCCGGCGCCGCCCCGTGGGCCGAGACCCCCTTCACGGTGATCTTGTAGATCGCCCGCCCCAGATGCCCCAAGGCCAGGCTGAGATGGCTGGGCTCGCAGATAACCACATAATCGGGCTTCAGACCGTTGTCGACGATAGCGTGATACAGCCCCTCGCCGTCGAAATCCTCTTCCATCACCGACCCGCACACCCAGATGGTTTTACCGGCAGCCAGGCCGAGCTTCTTGATGATATGTCCGGCATAAACGGTGGCGGCCAGCGACCCTTTCATATCGGAGGACGCCCGGCCATAGAGCCGGCCGTCCTCGATATCGCCGCTGTACGGACCGTGGCGCCATTCGCCGGCGTCGCCCGCCGCCACATGGTCGAGATGAGAGTCAAGCAGCAACTGGACGGGGCCGTCGCCGATCCTGCCGATAATATTGCCCACCTTATCGATAATGATATCGTCGTAGGTCAGCCTTTCCATTTCTTGTTTCACCCGCCGGACGAGGTCGCCTTCCTGGCCGGTCCGGCTTTCAATGCGGACCAGGTCCTGGGCAAAAGCGACCAACTGGCATTCTATGGCGGTAACGGCTGCCTGCACCTCTTTATCCATTGCGCTCAATCTCCTTTTCGTCCTATTAACTGTTGATGTCTCTCATGTTAGTCGGCGACTTTTTCCTGCCCGCCCCCGGCAGTAAGCTCTCGCAGACAACTCCTTTTCCCATTGAAGTAATCCCTGTTTAATATATAATTATATTGATATTTAGTTCAATTTCTATAAATATATTGGCCGAAAATATCGCTATATTGAGGCGAGGCGACAAAATGCAGATAACCGACATCCAAATCGATCAAAACCAGCGGGAGACGACCATCCACGGCAGCTATGATTTTCCGCTGGCCGTATATCTCAATCAGCTCGACAAAAACGTCCGCGGCTTTGTCGACTGGCACTGGCATGAGGAAATCCAGTTGTCGCTGGTTACCGAAGGTGAAGTGGCCTTTTCGGTCAACCAAAACACCTACAAACTAAAAAAAGGCCAGGGCATTTTTATCAACAGCGGCTGCCTGCACATGGCCCGGTCGCTCACCAGGGCGGACAGCGCCTATATATGCGTCAACGCCGCTCCCCGGCTACTTACCTTCTTCCCGGGCAGCGCTATCGAACAGAAATATATCCAGCCCTTCCTCAAACCGCCCGGATTTTCGGCCGTTACCCTCGACCCGGCAGCGGACTGGCAGAAACTGATACTGACGAAGAGCGCCGAAATCCATGACCTGTATAGCCAAAAAGCTTTCGGCTACGAGCTTGACATCGGCCTGGCCCTGGCCGCCGTCTGGCGGCAGCTTATCGCCAGGCAGCAGGAAACGCTGGCGGCGGCAAAGCCCTGTGAATATATCGACCAGCAGCGGATAAAGACGATTATGGCCTATATTCACCAGCATTACGCGGAAAAGCTCTCCCTGCGGGCGATCGCCGCCCTGGTAAACATCAGCGAAAGCGAATGCTGCCGTTTTTTCAAGCGGGCGGTAAAATGCACGGTATTCGAGTACATCGTGAGCTACCGCATCAGCCGCAGCATCCAGCTCCTAAAGACCACCGACCTGACCATAAGCCAGATTGCCGATTCGGTGGGCTTCGGCACCGCCAGCTATTACATCGGCAGTTTCAAAAAACAAGTTTCCTGCACGCCTAAGGAGTACCGGAAAAACCTGGCCCATACTGAAACCTGATGCAAGAACGCTGCCTAAACATTTACCGCTATGCAGTCTGGCTGGACAACTTGTCTTCGTTGCCGTTTCGTGGTATCATTGGCCTGTCTTTTTTTCACACTAACAGACTAAGCAGGTGATCCGGCAATGAAAACAAGAGAAACCTTCTCCACCGGCCTGGCCGTCTTTTTCGCCACCCTCGGATCGGCCGTCGGCCTCGGCAACATCTGGAAATTCCCCTATCTTACCGGTCAGTACGGCGGCGGGGCCTTCCTGCTGGTCTATTTGGCCTGCATCCTGTTCATCGGCCTGCCGGTAATGCTCAGCGAATTCTACATCGGCCGCAAGACGCGGACCAACGCCGTGGGCGCCATCGAGAAACTGGCGCCGGGAGCGGCCTGGAAGCACATCGGCACCATGGGCGTAGGCGCCGCCTACCTGATAATGTTCTTCTACAGCTGCGTGGCCGGCTGGGTGTATTTCTACCTCTTCAAGGCGCTGCGGGGCGACTTCGCCGCCGTCACCATGGAAAGCGCCAAAGCCCAGTTCGGTGCGCTCGTCGTCAGCCCGCTGACGCCGGTCGTCTGGCAGTTCGTCGTCCTGGCCGTCGTCGCCGGTATCCTCATCATGGGCGTCACCAAAGGCATTGAGAGGATCACCAAGACCCTCATGCCCATCTTCTTCGTCCTTATCGTCATCTGCGACGCCCGGGCTCTCACCCTGCCGGGAGCAGCCGACGGCGTCGCCTTCCTCTTCCAGGTCGATTTCGCCAAGCTGTCGGCGGCAGCCATCCTGACCGCCATGGGGCTGGCCTTCTTCAAACTGTCGCTCGGCATGGGCACCATGATAACCTACGGCAGCTACTTCACCAAGGACAATAACCTTTTCGCCACCGGCCTGAAAGTCGCCCTGTCCGACACCCTCGTCTCGCTGCTGGCCGGCCTGGCCATCTTCCCGACCGTCTTCTCCTTCGGCCTTGAGCCGGGCGCCGGCCCCGGCCTGCTGTTCATGACCATCCCCCTCATCTTTTCGCAAATGCCCTTTGGCAACCTTATGCTGATAGCCTTCTTCTTCCTGGCGGCCATCGCCGCCACCACCGCCATGCTGTCCCTCGTCGAAGTGCCGGTGGCTTACCTGGCGGAGGAAAAAGGCCTGGCCCGGAGCGCCGCCGTCCTGCTGAACACCGCCGTCATCTTCGTCGTCGGCCTCCTGGCAACCCTGTCGGTCGACAAGGCCAGTCTCCTCGGCAACCTCACCTTCCTCGGCCGGGGCTTCTTCGACTGGTTCGACTACCTGTCCTCGAACATCATGCTGCCGCTCGGCGGCCTGCTCATCGTCATCTTCATGAGCCATGTCGCCGACAAAAATGACATCAGCCGCGAACTGTCAAACGACGGCAGCCTGCCGGTGAAAGGCCTGCTATCCTTCTACTTCTTCACCGTCCGCTACATCACGCCGGCCCTCTTGATCGTCATCTTCCTCAATTCCGTGGGCGTGATCAAATTCTGATTTCCTGCGCCAGAAAACAAGACCGGCCGGAGCATGCTCCGGCCGGTCTTTGCTTTAGCCGTTATTTCGTTTCGTCCAGGCGTCGGCCACGGCCGCGAACTCGGCCAGCGACAGCGTCTCGCCCCGCCGGTTGCCGTCGATGCCTGCGGCCGCCAGCACCTCGGCCGCCGCCGCCGGCGGCAGGCCGGCCGCCTTAAGGCCGTTAGCCAGCGTTTTCCGCCGCTGGGCAAAGGCGGCCTTGACTGTGCGGAAAAACATCCGCTCATCAGCCACCGCCACCGGCGGCACGGCCCGCACCGCGCAGCGGATGACCGCCGACTCGACCGCTGGCGCCGGAATAAAAGCGCTCGGCGGCACGGTAAAGACGATCTCCGGCGCCGTGTAATACTGCACCGCCACCGACAGCGCCCCGTAGTCCTTGCCGCCCGGCTTGGCCACCATCCGCTCGGCCACCTCTTTCTGGACCATCGTCACCAGCAGCGAGACAGGCAGCCGTTGCTCCAGCAGCCGCATCAGAATCGGCGTCGTGATATAATACGGCAGGTTGGCCACGACCTTGTACGGTTCTTTCGTCATTTCCCGGGAAATATCGACCTTCAGGATATCGCCGTGCACCAGCCGGACATTATCATAACCGGCCAGCGTCTGGCCCAGCACCGTCACCAACCGGGCGTCCAGCTCCACCGCCGTCACCGCTGCCCCGGCCTCGGCCAGCCCCTGAGTCAGCGTGCCGATGCCGGGGCCGATCTCCAGCACGGCGTCCCCTGGCTCGATCGCTGCCGCAGCCACGATGGCGGCAACCACATCCTCGTCCACCAGGAAATTCTGCCCCAGCCGTTTGCTTGTCTGCAAGCCGAAGGCCTTCAAAATATGCAGGGTAACCTCCCGCTTGGCAATCTGCGGCCTAATCATCCTTACCCTCCAGCGCAGCCACCGCTGCCGTAAATTCCGCCCGCGTCACCCCATAGTTGTTCAGCCGGCGCAAAAAAGTCTTGGCGTTGGCGTAGCCCACCCCCAGGGTCGCCCCCAGGGCGGCCCGCCGCTCGCTCGCCGCCGGCATTCCCACCAGGCCGGCCGCCGTCATATCCGTCGGCGTGAACTCGGTCGCCGGCCGCCACTCCTGGCAGCGCGTCCTGGCCAGGGCGGCGCGGATAGCCTCGGCCGACGCCTGCTCTACGCCTATGTCGCCGTTGGCGGTGGCCTCGGCCCGCGGCACGAAAGCATGCCTAGCCTCCGGGAAGCGCTCGCCGAGCAGCCGCCGTATCCGCTCCCCGGCGCTGTCGGGGTCGGTCAAAATAATAATGCCGGTGCGGCGGTAAGCCGCCTCGATCTTCGCCATCGTCGCCGGGTTCAGGGCAAAGCCGCCGGTCACCAGGCACTCGGCCTCGACCGCCCGCCGCACCGCCACCACATCGCTTTTTCCTTCGACCACAATAACCTGCCTGATCATAGATCTGTCCCGCTCCTTGCGGCTGTCCGTGATTTTATCGCCCAAAAGAACGAGGTAAACCCTGCAAATAGGATTTACCTCATCCGGCTTATCATAAACCTTCGCCGGCCACGGCGGCGCCTGTCCGCCGGGCGGCTATCCGCCGGCCCTAATCGGCCAGCACATACACCTTAACCGTTCGCCGGCCGTAATGCCAGGCTGCGTCATGCTCCTCGATGCATAAATCGATTCGGTTGCCGATGATCGCCCCGCCGGTATCGGCCGCCAGCGCCAGGCCGTAGCCGGGCACGAACACCCGCGTTCCCAGCGGAATCACCCGCGGATCGACGGCCACAATGCCGTGACGGGCCTGCAGGCCGCTGGCCGTGATTCCGTGGCCGCCGCCGTCGGTCGGCAGATAGGCCGTCGCCTCCATCACATGCACCTGACGGAACCTTACCGTACCCCGCGAAGTCTGGATGATATCGCGCGTCCCCACCTTCACCACCTGCGGCTTCGGCGGTGTCAGGACCTTCTCGGCCACCGCATCGGCGCCCACCTCGGCCCCGTCCTCCAGCCGCAGCTTGACGGTAGCTTCCTTCATCCCGGCCTCGCCCTCGTCGACGACCTCTTCCAGCCCCCGTTCAAGGTTGGGGTCAGGCTCGCGGACCACCGGCGGCGGCATCGGCACCTTGCGGGTCACCGTCTGCTCGCTCAGAGCGACGATCTGCACCTGCATCATCGGCGTCACCTTGGTCGCCGGATCGAGCGCCGTCCGGCCCTTGCCGGGCCCGTAGCCCAGGCTGGCGGCCAGTTCGCCCACCGTCGGTTTGCCGGAAATTACAACCTCCGTCTTATCCTTAAACATAATCTGCACAGGTATTGCCCGGTAAACAGTTATGACACAGCCGTCCATCACCTTGGCCGTCGACAGGCGGTACTCGTCCTTAGGGCCAAGTTCAACCTTCACCTGCGCCAAAACATCAAGCGGATCACTATGTATCGTACTTACATTGACACTCTTGCCGTCGGCGATAATCGTAACATTCTTGCTGGCCCATACCGCCCCGGTAACCACCAAAGATATTATGACAAGCGTCGCAACAATAACTAGCTTGCGCCGGTCCAAGATCGCCCAGAACTTACGTAAATCTAAGTTTAGAGCAGCCTTCATGTCATTCCCCCTTTCCAGGTTCGTCAATTATACCATAGTTAATTTGCCGCTGTCAAACGCGGTGGTATCAACTGCCAAACCTGTGAGAATTATGCCCGGAGACGCGGCAAAATATACCTCCGCCGCCAAAAAAAGAAAAAACCGGCCCGCCGCCGGGGGGAGTAACCCCAGGCCGCAGGCCGGTTTGCGAAGCCCAACCTAATTATTGCGAAAATACGCGAACAAATGGCCGAAATCCACCCCGGCCACCTGGCGGTCCTCATACCTGGCGTAAAGCTGCTGGGCCCCCTCCCGTAACTGCTCAGACGTAATCCCATGGGCCGTCGACAGCGTCGCCTCGATATAGGCCGCCAGATGGTCGCAGGCTTTGATAAGCTCGCCGTCCACCGGCGAAAACCTATCCTCATTGTAGCGCTCGCCGATCTCTCCCGGGCCGACCGGCCGCACTGCGCCCGCGAGCCTGATCTTGTTCGTGAACTCGTCCTCGATGAAATAGCGGATCTCGCCCTGCCAGGCCGGCGGCAAGAGCGGGAAAATCTTCTCCTCCACCTGGCGCTTCTCGATATCCTTGATCAGATCGTCCAGCCCGGCCACCGAACTCTTGACCGGCGAAATTATATCGCGGGTCAGCACCTCCGGCAAATCGTGGAACAGGCCGGCGCAGAAATTATTTACCAGCCGGCCGGCGCACGCCCCCACCTCCAGCGAGCACAGATAGGCCAGCATGGCCACAATCAGCATATGGCCCATCACCGACGTCTCCGGCACCCGCGGCGAATGCGCCCATCGCTGCTGGAACCGTAGCTGGCCCACCAGATCGATGAAATGCCGCAGCTTGGGGCTGAGATTGATCCGCCGCACCCCGGCCAAGCCGGCATGCTCCTCAAGCTCGTTCTCGATGCGGGCCTTGGTTTCCTCCACCCCGAAAATATGGGAATTCAGGTGATATATAATCTGGAACTCCCAGTTGGTCGCCAGATAATGGGCCGCCCTGAGAATGCGCTTCTCGGCGGCGGCGTACGCCGGGTCGCTCAGATAGCGGACAAAATTGCCGTAAAAACCGCCGGCCAGCGAATCAACCTTGCCCTTGAGCTTGGCCAGCACCCAGGCGTTCAGCTGCTCGCCATGCCTGGCCATCAGCTCATGGAATACCGGCGGCTTGATATCGGTCAGCCGCACCCGATGCAGAAACTCAAACATGCCGCCCTCGATCAGAAGCCGCCAGTCAATGGGCGCCCTGCCCTCCTCGGCCTCGACCTTCGCCAGTACATAAGCGATAACCATTTTATGGGCCTGCTTGTCCAGTTCGGTGAACCCCTTGGGGCGGATATGGTCATTCCAGCGCTGGATATGGGCGCTCTCGTACAAAAACTCCAGCAGCGTCTTCTTAATCATGGGCCTTTACTTCCCTTCAAGCTGTCTCACCTATATATTCCACGCCCCGGCCGCCTCTCCTGCCCCTTGACATCGTCGCCGCCTGTAGTATCATTTATGTAGACATACCAGGGAGGTGCAGTGATGTTCCACGCCAGACCGCTCTTTATCGGCCTATGTTTCGCCGTCCTGCTTGTCGGCTCGGCCGCCGCCGCCCCGGCGGATATCAATTCGCGGGAAGTAAAGCTGTCCTATCCGCAGGTTTACGGTCTGGGTGAAGCCGGCCAGAAAATCAACCAGTTTCTCTTTGCGGAAATCGATGGCTTTTTCGCCAAAACCAATGCTGAGTTCAACAAATCCAGCCGCCAGGATCTGCCGCCCCGCAAGCTGGCGATCAC
>JAEZLU010000144.1 GCA_023415075.1 Bacillota bacterium | reverse complement strand
TCGGCGCCAGGGGGCACGAGCATGGTAAGTTCGATGCGGTCGCCGCCGACCCGGCGGGCGAACTCGTAGACCGGGTAGACCGAGGCGACGACTTTGAGTTTGCCGGCGGACGGCGAGGCGGCCGGGTTGGGCCGTAAGCCGCAGCCGGCCAGGACGAGGGTGAAGAGCGCCAGGATTGCGAAACAGCGGACAAATTTTGCGGGTGCAGGCATGTTTCCTCCAGTCAGCCGGTTGCCCGGCAGGTGCGGCAGTAGCCGTAAAGTTCGAGCGAATGGGATACGACGGTGAAGCCGCCCTGTTCGGCGATGGCGATATCAGCAGGGCTCACCGGGCAGTAGTCGAGGCAGGTTGTCTGGCCGCAGCCGAGGCAGATGAGGTGGTGATGGTGCTGGCCGTTGGTGATTTCGAAGGCGGTGCCGGCCTGGCCGGGTAGCTTGATCTCGTTGACAAGGCCGAGGTCGACCAAGAGGCCGAGGTTGCGGTAAACGGTGTCAAGCCCGGTATCGGGGGCCGTTTTTTTTACTTGCCGGAGGATGCCCTGAGCTGTGGGAAAGGGGCCGCAGTCGCGAAGGGCGGTGATCACGGCCCGCCGCTGGGGAGTAAGCTTGAAGCCCTTGCTGCGCAAGGTCCGCAATAGGTTATCCATGATAATGCTCCTAAATAGTAATATTATTATTTACCATTATAGTTGTTTTATTCACGGCTGACAATAAATATCCGGTCGATTCTGGCAGCCCGCCGATTCGCCAGGGTTGGCCAAATAGTTGCCGGCCGGCAGGAATCGGCAGCTTCGGTGTGTAATACTTCTAAACAGAAATCGCCGATATTTGTCAATTTTCGTTCCGGCGGCATGGCGGAGAGATGGGGGCGAGGATGAGCCGGTGGATTGAACTCTTTAACTGGATAGCGGTTATTCCTTATGCCTATTTCGTTTATTTTCTGGGGCTGTTCGTCGGTGCCAGCGGCAAAACGTCGCATGTTTCGGCGGCACTGTTCTGGGGCTACCTGGCCGTTTTTCCGGCGACCGTCGTTGTCTGTAATCTCGCGGGTCGGGAGTCGCGGAAGGTCGGCTGGCGCGGCAAGGCGGCGCTGTGGATGCTGGTGCCGTGGGGTATTCTCGCGGTGCTGGTATGGTCTTTTCCGGCCTTCGTCAATTTATTGGCGGCTTGTTTTGAGTAGCCGGCGGGCCGCGACTGCGGCGGTACTACTTTCCGGAAAGAGGTTGTTATGAGCTTTCTGGCGCGGAATGAATATCTGCTGGGCGAGATAGACTATTGCCATGACCAGCTGTGCGCCCGCCTTACCGGCGATGCCTGGTCGGCCAATTACCGCGAGATATGGGACAATATCTGCCTGCAGCTTCGCTGGTACGACTATGTCGTGGATGAACGGGCGACCGACCGGCTAGTGCGCCGTTTGCTCGGCCATACCCGTTATGGCCGGCTGTGGCCGTTCGACAGCCCTGTGCTGAACGGCACGATCGCGCTGGCGCGGTCGACGCCGATCGCCTGCCGGACAATTTTCGGCTTCGAGCTGTTCACCAGCGGCCAGGGACCATGGGAGACGATCGCCTATGGGGTGTCCGAGCCAGGGGAGACGCTTCTCTTGATGCGGCTTTTGCCGTATGTTGATTATCTGCTGGAGGTCGGCGCCGGCAACGGTTATTATTCGTTCCTGGCGGCCCAGCACGGTGCGAGCGTCACGGCGATCGAGCCTTCGCCGGGAAGCCACAAGCTGCTGGAGTCGGCGATTTCCCTGAACGGGTTTACCGGGATGACGGCACCGCAGTGTTCGGTTGGCGAAACGGCAATCGGCAACACGATTTATCTGGAGAACGGGGCGGCGGTGAAACCGCTGGCGCTGAGCGATTTTCGGGCGGCGGGCACGTTGATTAAGTTTACGGCCGGCGGCTTTGCCCAGCCGCTTTTGCCGGGGGCGGCCGATTGGCTGGCAGCTTACGACGCGCCGATTTTCATCATTAGCCCGCCGGCGGCCGATAGCCGGGCCCGCGATATCCCGCCCGAGCTGGTGCGTCAGTTTGCCGACTGCGATTATGATATTTTCGCGGTGATCCGCGAGCCTGGTCACGGTACGCCGCTGTTGGCGCCGGCGGCAGGGGTCAAGGAGCCTGTGGCCGCTTTTCTGGCGTTGCCGCCGATGGCCCAGGATTTGTCCGAGCCTTTGGCCAAGCCTGTTGATATGAGGGTTTTTACGGCCACCGCCAAATTGGAGAATCTGTACCATTTCGTGAAAACGACTTTCGACGAGCTGTAGCCTTGCAGTCAAAAGGCTTTGTCAGCGGACAGTGTTGCCCATGCAGGGTTGGCACTTTTTTTCTGACGGAAAACCCAAATTTTTTGCTTGCTTTGCAGGGGGATTATCGGGTCGTGGTGAATCGTTGTCTAGTAATGTTTTTCGCTGTCAGAAATCTAGAACGGAGGTTATGTCCACAATGAAAAACCGGTACCTTATCCTGGCTATGGCTCTTGTTATGGTTGCTTCGCTCGTGCTGGCCGGCTGTGGCGGCGGGGGCGGCGACAAAAAACAGGCGGCGGCGCCTGAAAAAATGAAGGTCGCTTTCGTGTACGTCGGACCGGTCGGCGATGCCGGCTGGAGCTACTCCCACGACCAGGGACGCAAGTATCTGATGGAGAAAATGCCTGACGTGCAGACGACCATCATCGAGTCGGTGCCTGAGGGCGCCGATGCCGAGCGGGTCATCACCCAGCTGGCCGAACAGGGCAACAAGGTTATCTTTACCACCAGCTTCGGTTATATGGACCCGACCATCAATGTTGCCAAGAAATACCCCAACGTCGTTTTCATGCATTGCTCCGGTTTTAAAACCGCTGCCAATGTGGGCACATACTTCGGCCGCATCGAGCAGGCCCGCTATCTGACCGGCATCGCTGCCGGCCAGGCTACCAAGAGCAACGTGATCGGCTATGTGGCCGCTTTCCCGATTCCCGAGGTGGTCCGCGGCATCAACGGCTTCACCCTGGGCGTGCGTTCGGTCAACCCCAACGCCAAGGTCAAGGTTATCTGGACCAATACCTGGTATGACCCGGCCAAGGAAAAACAGGCCGCCGTTTCGCTCCTGGATGCCGGCGCCGACGTTATCGCCCAGCATCAGGACACCCCCGGCCCGCAGCAGGCTGCCGAAGAGAAAGGCAAGTTCAGCGTCGGTTATAACACCGATATGAGCAAGATGGCGCCCAAGGCGGTGCTGACCTCGGCGGTATGGAACTGGGGTCCCTATTATGTGAAGATTATCGACAGCGTCAAGAAGGGCACCTGGAAGAGCGAGCAGTACTGGGGCGCCATGAGCGACGGCATTATCGATATCGCGCCGTTCGGACCGATGGTCAAGGACGATACCAAGAAGCTTGTTGGCGATACCAAAGCCAAGATCGCGAAGGGCGAACTCAATATCTTCGCCGGCCCGCTTAAGGATCAGAGCGGCCAGGTCAAGGTCCCGGCCGGTCAGGCTCTGTCCGACGCCGACCAGCTTAGCTGGAACTGGTTTGTCGAGGGCGTGGACGGGACTATCCCCAAGTAAGCCAATATTAATGATGCGCTTGACGGAGAGCTGGCAGGCTTCGGCCTGCCGGCACTCTGCGTTTTAGCCTGTGGAGGAAATGCATGCCAAAGCCAATGATCACCATGCGGGGGATTACGAAAAAGTTTCCCGGCGTGCTGGCCAACGACCATATCGACCTCGATATTTATCCGGGCGAGATTCA
>JAEZLU010000111.1 GCA_023415075.1 Bacillota bacterium | reverse complement strand
GTAGGTTGTCTACGCGTTACTCACCCGTTCGCCACTAGGAGTTATTGCTAACTCCCCGTTCGACTTGCATGTGTTAAGCACGCCGCCAGCGTTCGTCCTGAGCCAGGATCAAACTCTCCAAAAAATTGTATTTCTTGGAGCCTTTGATGGCTCTTTAAAATCGAATTATTAGTTGACTGCTGTCCTTCTCTTGCGAGAAAGTGCAGCCCGCACATCTGGCATAATTCTTACCTACATTGTTCAGTTTTCAAGGAACACTTTCCTCGGTCGCTGATTCGCTTCGCCTGGCTTCGTTGCCTTGCCATACTCGCGTCTGAGCGACCTCGATTGTTTTACCGGCTGCTCGTCGCAGCCAGTTTTTATATGTTAACATAACCTTGCGGCTCTGTCAACTGTTTCTTTTTGGGTCTCTTGCCGCCTCTTGGCTTACTTGGCCGTTTTGACCAGGTCCCTCAGGCGACTTTGTTATATTAACATAACCTTTAAGTCATGTCAACATGCAGTTTCTGGTATTTTTCCGGCGGTCGGGCAACAAAAAACGCTCCGAGTTTCCTCAAGAGCGAGCTAGTCGCCTCTTGCCGTGACGTAGATTATAATATCACACTACCCAGTCACTGTCAAGCAGCGAAAGCTTATTCCCAAAGGATTTTTCCTTAATATCTTATTAGACCGGGGTTGCGTTTTTGCGGAACCAGTTGACAAGGTGATCAACCTTGTAACGGCCTTGCTCGGTTCCCTCGACGAGTTCGACCAGGCTTTCCTGGGTGGCAATGATGTGGTAGCCGTTTGCCCGAAAAAGAAACAGGGCGCACGCCATGGCGGTAGGTTTATTGGCCGAGGCGAACGGCTTGGAATTTATGATGGCATACATGAGGACAGCGACTTTAGTGAAGATATCGGGATAGAGTTCTTCGCCTTCGAAGGCTACCATCGGCTTGGCGAGGATGCTGTCGAGCAGGCGCTCGTCATTGATGCCGGGCTGGGCGCCCGACCGCTGAACGACTTCCGAATATAGATAGATGACTTCCTCGATGGTGAGGTAGCGCATTATTTGAGCCTCCTCAGAGCGAAGTCGTAGTCGATGAGGAGTTTGTCCACCAGGCGGACGAAGTCGATCGACATGGTGCCGCTTTTAACGACGACCGGCTTCAGAATAAGCTCACGCCTTTCACGGTTGAGTTCGACCGATACATGGGAGCCGTCCTTGATGCCCAGGGCTTTCAGCATGTCAAAAGGCAGGGAGACAACCGAACTGTTGCCGGCTTTGAAAACTTTGCGAACTTCCACGCTAACCCTCCTGCAGCCGGTTTATTGTCATTACTGTATATACTTACATACCTATTATAACAGGAGTGATCGCCAGCCGGCTACAAAAACTTGGCGACCGCCGCCCCGCCAAGGTAATCGCAACGCCGGCCCTGCCAACTGTCGCGCTCGGCCAGGCCGCGCTCGATGTCGTCGCGGATCTTCCACCAGCCGGTTTGCCAGTTGGCGAAGAGGGTGTGGCTGGCCGGCGCCCGGCCGATCAACCGCTGGACAACGGTGGCCGGGTGCAGATACTCAAGAAAGGTTATGACCCGCTCGACGTATTCTTCTTTGCTGATGAGGGCTAGCCGGCCCTCCTGATACCAAGCGGCCATGACCGTGCCTTTGACGATATAGAGGGCGTGCAGCTTGACCTGCTCGACGCCTAGGGCCGACAGTACTTTGGCGTTCTCGACGACGTCGGTCATGTCGTCCCACGGCAGGTTGGGGATAACGTGGGCACAGACCTCAATGGCCTGTTTTTTGGCCCGCAGCACGGCGTCGATGAATTCGCCCAAGCTATGGCCGCGGTTGATTTTGCCGAGGGAGTGGTAGTTGACGGTCTGCAGGCCAAGCTCGAGGAAAACGTCCAGCCCGCGGGTGCGCCTGGTTTCGGCCATGACTTCCAGGTGGCGGTCGCTGACGCAGTCTGGCCGAGTGGCCACGGCGATTCCGACGACGTCGCCGACGCAGGCTTCAGCCAGATAATCGGCGAGGCGGGCCGGCGGCAGGTAGGTGTTGCTGAAATTCTGGAAGTAGGCGATGTATTTGCCGGCCTTGTATTTGGGAGCGATGTGGCTGATGTTGGCGGCGATCTGGTCGGCGACCGTCATCTCGGCCGGCAGGTTCTCATAGCCGGCGCCGATTTCGCCGCAGAAGACGCAGCCTTCGCGGCCGCAGGTACCGTCGCGGTTTGGGCAGGTTACCGGCAGGCTTATCGGCAGCTTGTAGACTTTTTCGCCGTAACGCTGGCGGAGGTATTCGGAGTAGACGTTGTAGCGGGCGCTCATTAGCGGTCCTCCAGCGGGAAGTCGCCGGCCGTTACCTTTTGGTAGCGGCGGCCGGGATCGTGATGGGCGAACAGGACGACGGTCGGCCGCTGGCTCATATGGCCGGTAGCCAGCCACTCCGGGATGTCGCAGGCGAATATTTCGAGGTGAAAACTGTTTTTGACGTCCCGCCAACTTGTGAAGGTGTAGTCCGGCAGGTATTTGCGGACAATGGCCTCTTCCCGCCAGAAGGCGGTTTTGGCTGCTTGCCAGGCTTCGCCGTCCCATGGCAGGAAGGCCGGGCGGACAGCCCCCCTGTCGGTCAGCAGGGCGTCGAACTTGAGAAATTCGCGAACGGTCGCCGCCAGTTCCGGCTTGACGGTCCGGCAGAAGTCGGCCAGTATGCGGGCCAGCCCTTTGCCGCTGTGGGCCGTCATATGGAGATCACCTTCCTCCCAATAGACGGCCAGAGCCTCGTAGAAGGCGAAGGCGTCATCCTGCCAGGCGGCAACCAGCCACGCCAAAGTGGCGGTGAAACGGCCGCTGTTGTATGTCTGGTTCAGCACTTCCTCAATGATTTTCAGGCGGCGGATGTCGGCGTAGGCGAGATAGTTGTTGGCCAGCACCTCGTAGGGAGCGGCGTCGGCGAAGATGTAGCCGTGGTCGGCGGCCTGCCGGCGGATGCCGGAGCCTTTAAGGAGCTTGAGGAAACCAAGCTGGAGCATGTCCGGCCTGAGGCGGTAGACGTCGTTGAAGGATTCGCCGAAGCGGCGGTAGTCTTCGTAAGGCAAGCCGGCGATAAGGTCGAGGTGGAGATGGCTGTTGCCGCCGGCCCGCAGGCCGCCGACGCCGGCGACGATCCGCGGCCAGTCATTCTTTCGTTCTATGGCATCAAGGGTGGCCGGATTGGTGGACTGGACGCCGATCTCGAACTGGAAGCGGCCGGGCGGCACCGTCCTAAGGAAGGCCAACACAGCCTCATCAAGCAGGTCGGCGGCAATTTCAAAGTGGAAGTTGGTGGCGGTGTCCCGGGAGGCCAGAAAATGGAGTATGGGCAGGTAATGGGCCTTTTTCGCATTGAAGGTGCGGTCGACGAATTTGACTTGTTTGACGCCATGGGCGATAAAGAAGGCGAGTTCGCGGCGCACCCGCTCGCCTGAGAGAAAGCGGACGCCGGTCGTGGCGCCCGACAGGCAGTAGCGGCAGGCGAAGGGACAGCCGCGGCTGGTTTCGTAGTAGATTATCTTGTCTTTCAGCTCAGCCATATCGGCGTCGCGGTAAGCGAAGGGCAGCGAGTCAAGAGAAGCGACAACCCGCGGCTGGCTGGCGTGAATGCCGCCATTTCGCCAGGCGAGGCCGGCAATACCGGTCACCGGTTTCCCGACGGCGAGAGCGGCCAGGAGAGCGGCCAGGGTTTCCTCGCCTTCGCCGAGGATAATGTAATCGACCTCCGGATTGTCCGCCATAAGCTGTCGCGAGTCGTAGGAGACTTCCGGGCCGCCGAGGACGACGGTCGTGGCCGGCAGTACTTTTTTCAGCAGGCGGACAAGGGCCAGGGTGAGGTCAGTATTCCAGATATAACAGGCCAGTCCCACGACAGACGGCTTTTCCCGCCAAAGGTCGCCGAGAATGGTCAGAAGCTCGTTGTTGATCGTGTATTCCTTGACGGTGATGTCAAGGCCGTCTTGGCGGCAGCTGGCAGCTAGGCTGCGCAGGGCCAGCGACGAATGAATATATTTGGCGTTCAACGTCGTGAGGACAACTTTCACATTAATCACCCGTTGGTAGTATTCCCCATAAGCGGCCGCTATCCCTGCGTCGGCCGGCCCGGCCGAATTCACCGCCTCCCGCCCTTAAGCATACTATAAGGTAGCTAAGGCGAAGGAGAGTGAGATGATGCGAATCATCATAGATGGACAAAGGATAGCCGCCGATACCCGCGCCTCAAAGGACATCCTGGTGACCCTGAAAAGCATGGCCAAGATGCTGGGCTGGGGCATCTTCTACGACGCCGCCAAGGAAGTCGTCTATATCAATTCGAAAAGTTCCAGCCCGCCGGTACCGGCTCCTGACCGGCAGACGGCGGCCGAGTCGATCGAGAGCACCCGGCTGCTGGGCAAATCCATCTGCCTTGACCCCGGCCACGGCGGCAGCGATTCGGGAGCGGTAGGTCCTACCGGGACAAAGGAGAAGGACAACACGTTGGCCATCGGCCTGCTGCTGCGCGACCGGCTGGAAAGGAACGGGGCGACGGTGGTGATGACCCGCGAGACCGACAAGGATGCGGCCTACGCCGACGCCACCGCCGACGAGGAACTGGGAGCCAGAGTGGATATCGCTAATGAGGCGGGGACGGACATATTTATCAGCATCCACAACGACGCCTTCACCAACCAGACGGCCGCCGGCACGACGACCTACCACTACGGCGACAACGAGTCGGCCAGACTGGCCGGAGCGGTGCAGAAATGCCTCGTCGACGAGTTTGGCACCCGTGACCGCGGGAGCCGTTTCGCCAGCTTTTATGTCATCCGCTACACCGACATGCCGGCCATCCTGGTGGAGGTGGCCTTCATCTCCAACCAGGAGGAGGAGGTGCTGCTGGCAAGCGTGGACGGCCGCTACAAAGCGGCAGACAGTATCTTCCGCGGCATCGTGAAATACTTCAAAGTCTGATTGCCGGTATAGGCGGGATAATTTTGCGGGAAAGATAAACAGGAAGTCTGCCCCTCTTCTGCTAATATATAATACAGGAAATATAGCAGAAGGGGTCTAGGAGTGATAATGTTTACAATGGCGAAAATGATTCCGTTCGTAGTGGGAGCTATGCTTATGGGGAGTGCCACAAGCCAGGCGGCGCCCGCCGCCGGCAACAAAGTGCCGGACCGCAGCGAGATTCCGAGCGAGTTCCAATGGAAGCTGAGCGATATCTACGCCGACGAAGCGGCCTGGCAAGCTGATTTTGACAAGCTGAAGGCATCTTTCCCGAAAATCGGCCAATACAAAGGCAAACTGGCAGGCAACGCCAAGGAACTGGCAGCCTGCCTCAAACTGCGGGACGAGGACGGCGTGATCAGCGGCAAGCTCTACGCCTATGCCCGCATGCACCGTGACGAAAATACGGCCGACGCCAAATACCAGTCCCTGACCGGCAAGATCGAAGCCCTGCTGGCCGAAGCCGGGGCGGCGACCGCCTTCATCGAGCCGGAAATCCTGACGATCCCCGAGCCCACCTTGAACAAGTTCCGCAATGAGGAACCCGGCCTCAAGGACTACGCCTTCTATTTCGAGAACCTGCTCCGTCAGAAGAAGCATGTCCTGTCGCCGCCGGAGGAGGAACTGCTGTCGCGGTCCACCGAGGCCACCGGGGCGGCCGAAAACGCCTTCAATATGCTGGCCCACGCCGATATGCGCTTCCCGGAGGTCACCGGCGAAGACGGCCAGAAAGTTCAGCTGAGCGAAGGTCGCTACCGCTCGCTGATAATGGCCCCCGACCGGGCGGTGCGGGCCGAGGCCTTCCAGGCGCTGTTCGGCACCTATAACCAGTACCGCAACACCTTCGCCGCCACCCTCGGCGGCAGTGTGAAGAAAAATATCTTTTACAGCAAGACCCGCAAATACGACTCGACGCTGGCGGCGGCCCTCGAAGGCGACAACGTGCCGCTGGCGGTTTATGACAATCTTATCGCCACCGTCCACGACAACCTGGCGCCGCTGCACCGCTACGTGGCCCTCAAGAAACGGGCCTTGGCGGTCGATGAGATGCATATGTATGATCTGTACACCCCGCTGGTGCGCGACGTAAGACTTACCTTCGAGTATGGCGAGGCCCTGAAGCTGGTCAAAACCGCCCTGGCACCCCTGGGGCCGGACTATGCCGCCATCCTCGAAAAAAGCTTCACAGCCGGCTGGATGGATGTCTACGAGAACAAGGGCAAGCAGACCGGTGCTTACTCCTGGGGCGTCTACGGCGTCCATCCTTTCGTGCTGCTGAACTATCACCAGCGCTACGACGATGTGTCGACAATCGCCCATGAGCTCGGCCACGCCATCCACAGCTACCACAGCCAGGCCAGCCAGCCGTACGCCACCGCCCATTACACCACCTTTACGGCCGAGGTGGCGTCGACCACCAACGAAATCCTGCTTATCGACCATATGCTGAAAACGACAACCGACAAGCGTCAGCGCCTCTACCTGATCAATCAGTATCTGGAGGCCGTACGGGCCACGGTGTACCGGCAGACGCTGTTCGCCGAGTTCGAAAAAGTCATTTACGCCAAGGCCGAGGCCGGCGAAACGCTCACCGCCGATCTGCTCGATAGTCTCTGGCACGACCTCAACGCCAAGTATTACGGCCCGGAAATGATGGTCGACAAGGAGATCGACGTGGAGTGGGCCCGCATCCCCCACTTCTACTGGGACTTCTACGTTTACCAGTACGTGACCGGCTACGCCGCCGCCACCGCGCTGGCCGACCAGATTCAGAAGGAGGGCCAGCCGGCGCAGAACCGCTACATAAACTTTTTGAGGAGCGGTGGCGCCGACTACTCCATCGAGATTCTCAAACGGGCCGGAGTCGATATGTCCAGCCCCAAACCGATCGAGGTAACGCTGCAAAAATTCTCCTCATTATTGGATGAACTGGAGAAAATACTCAATGAGTCTTGACAGCCTTGTAAACTAATGGTTATGATAGAATAAGCTAGACAAATTGCCCTGTTCGTTGCGTATGTTACTTAACCAACCTGTGGCCATTTGTTTTAGTGACTCTATGAAGGAGGTTGGTTAAGAATGAGCTACGAAGATAGGACTCTTTCCTGCAAGGAATGTGGCGTAGAATTCGCTTTCACTGCTGCTGAGCAGGCTTTCTACGCGGAAAAAGGCTTCCAGAACGATCCGTCCCGTTGCCCGACTTGCCGCGCTGCCCGCAAGCAGAGCAGGAACGACCGTCCGGCCAGGGAAATGTTCACCGTGACCTGCAGCGGTTGCGGCGTCGAGACCCAGGTGCCCTTTAACCCCACCGCTGGTCGCCCCGTCTACTGCCGCGATTGCTTCCAAGCTAACAAGCGCAGCTACTAGAAAAACGATAAGACCCTAGCAAAATGCTAGGGTCTTATTTTTTATTGCTGGCGGCCTTGCCAGTAATTCTCCACCCGTTTCTGGGCGACCGTCTGGCGAATGATCGAGTGGGTTATCGATTCGACGTCCCTGGCGATGTCATCGGCTATCCGACCGAGGACCTGTTCGCCGATATTGGGAAGATAGGACCGCAAGATTTCGACGATTTTGTCCCGTTCTACCACTGTTCTCCCTCCCCGTGCCGCTGTGACCCCGCCTCAGCTCGTAAGCTTGGCGGCGATGGTCGCAACATGCCGCCCCTGATAGCGGGCGCCGGCCAGCTCGTTGGCGCTGGGCATCCGCTGACCCTGCGGCCCGACTATCGTCGAGGCCCCATAGGGCGAACAGCCGCTCACCTCGTCAATCGTCGACTGTCCCTGGAAGGCGTACGGCAGGCCGACGATTACCATTCCGTGGTGGAGAAGTGTGGGATAAAAGCTGAGAATGGTCGATTCCTGGCCGCCGTGCTGGGTACCGCTGCTGGTGAACACGCTGCCCACCTTGCCCACAAGCTTGCCGGTCGCCCATAGCTGGCCGGTGCTGTCAAGAAACTGGCGCATCTGGCCGCACATGTTGCCAAAGCGGGTAGGCGTCCCAAAGATGACGGCATCGGCGGCGGCCAGTTCGTCCAGTGTGCCGACAGGAACAACCGACAAAGACTTCTGGGCCGCCACCGCCCCCAGCTTCTGGAGAACATCCTCCGACAACGTTTCCGGGACCCGCCGCAAAACAGCCTGGGCCCCCGGCACTTCGCCCACCCCTTCGGCGACGGCCTCGGCCAGACGGTGAATATGACCATATAGTGAGTAATAGACGATAAGCACTTTCACAGCTAAACCCTCCTGCGCATAATGTTTTCTTTTCATAGGAATTATATTCCGTTATCCGAATGGTAGAAGCAAAAAGCGTGCCAGCGGGGCAAAAGCCCCCTATCCGGCCGCTGCCGGCGCAAAGGGGCGCCCGGTTCCAAAGCAGGTGGCTATTTTGGTGCTACCGTTGTGCACAATGGCGGTAAAATCAGTACCATCCGCATACAGGAGGACGCCGGAAAACCCGGCGTCCTTTTCACACGCTGCGACCAACTTACGGCTGTTTTAGCGGCAAAAAATCCGTTATCTCACGGATGATCGCCAGCGACTGGTTTTTCCCTGCCGGGACAAGCCTTGCCTCATGGCAGCTGACGCCTTCTCCCTTACGGAGCCGGAAGCGAAAAGCAGCGCAGGCGTCGCCCCGAATGGTTTCGCCGAGACCGTCGGCCAGCATTCTGACAACATCGGCCGGCAGGAATTCGGCGATGTTTTTTCCGACAACGTCGGCCGACAGTTGCAGGCTGTCGCCGTTTTTGGCCCGCAGATCCACACAGTTCCCCTGCTGGTCAAGCCGCAGGACGACGTCGGGCAGGGCACTCAGAATTATGTTGATATTCTCTTTACTTTCTTTGAGGGCTTCGGCCACCTGTTCTAGTTCGGTAACGTCGCGGCCGACGATTTGATACTCCCGCAGCTTGTCAGCAGCGTTGAATATCGCCCGGCCGGTCCATTGCAGCCAGTAGTCCTGGCCGTCGACCATTTTGCCGTTCAGGGTGCTTACGGTTACCGGCTTTTGCGGCGTTAAAGCAGCCAGGGTTTCCTTAAGCTCTTTGAAGTTTTTCCGGGACAGTATCGCCGTCAGCTTCTGGAAGGGGATGTCAGCCGCGCGGATATTGAAAAAGCGGCAAAATGCGGCGTTGGCGAAGGTCAGCTGGCCACCGGCCTCGAAGCGGCAGATGAGTTCGGTCTGGTCCTCGACGATGGCCCGGTAGCGGGCCTCGCTGGCTTCCAGTTCGCTCTGGGCCTGGCAGCGCTCATGGATGAGCTGCTGCCTTTCCAGTACCCGGTCGATTATCGACGGCAGCAGTTCCATATATTCGCCGCCGATATCCTTGGCCAGGTAATCGGCAGCGCCAAGTTTCATTGCCGATACGGCCACTCTTTCGTCACCCTGGCCAGTGAGAATGACAACCGGCACCTTGTCCTTGAGCCGCCGGAGAACTTCCAGGCCGTCAATCCCTGGCATGTTGTAATCGGTAATTACGACGTCGTAGGCTCCGGCGGCGAATACGCCAAGACCGGTTTGCCCATCCTGGGTAACCGCAACCGAGTAGGCTACCCGGGCCAGTCTTTTTTGCAGCAGGCGGCAAAGGCCGCCGTCGTCGTCAATATACAGGATGCTTGCCCGGCAGAATAGCCGGTCGCTGTCTGACGGCGACCGATTTTCCGACTCGCGCACCAAATCATCACTCCTCCCCGCCGCCTTATTGGCTTTTGGTTCTTTTCAGGCGGTTATAAAGCGACCGCCGCGATATACCCAGCCGCAAAGCCGCCGCCGTTTTGTTGCCGTTGCAGACTTCGATAGCCTGTTGGATTATCTTGTCGGTATACTCTTCCAGGTTGAAGCCGGCCGCCGGCAGGGAAAACCGGTCGGTGGCGACAGCCGGTCCGTCATTGGCGCTAAGAATGGGCGGGCTTTTCAGGTTTGCCAGATGGGCCGGCGTGAGTTCGGCGTCGTCAAACATGAAGGAGACCCATTCGATGGTGTTCCTCAGCTCCCGCACGTTTCCCGGCCAATCGTAGCCGAGGAGGATTTCGGCGGCCTCGGCGCGGATACTGCGGAAGCGGTTGGCTTTGGCGCCGGTAAACTGCCTGAGAAACATCGTCGCCAGCGGGAGAATATCGTCGCGACGCTGCCTGAGCGGCGGGATGACAAGATGGCCTACCTTCAGGCGGAAATAGAGATCGCGGCGGAAGGTCCCCTGCTCAACTCGCCGTTCAAGGTCGGCGTTAGTCGCGCAGATTATCCGCACGTCGGTTTTGATCTTTTTGAGGCCGCCGACCCGGTAAAACTCTTTTTCCTGAATAACCCTCAGCAGCTTGCCCTGAAGCTCAAGCGGGATCTCGCCGACTTCGTCAAGCAGCAGCGTGCCTCCCTGAGCGATATCGAGCTTGCCCTTCTGGCCTTTGTTCAAGCCGCCGGTGAAGGCGCCGGGGTCGTAGCCGAACAGTTCACTTTCGAAAAGATTGGCGGTAATCGCGGCACAGTTGACGTCGATAAATGGGGTCTGGCTGTCGGGATCGCCGCCGCCCTGTCCATAGTGAATTAATCTGGCGATGATCTCCTTGCCTGTGCCGGTCTCGCCTTCGATGAGCACAGGTATCGAGCGGTTCTGGTGGTATTTTTGCGCCTGCTGGATAAGAGCCAGCATGGCCCGCGAGAAGAAGCCTATATTCTCGAGGCCGGCGGCCTGGGACAAGGCCCGGCGCAGGCGGGACACCTCCTGGCGGGTCTCCTCGGTGGCCGCCTGCACTTCCTCGCTGAACCGCTCGGTAAGGACTTTATTTTCCTGGAGCAGCGACTGATGCTCGGCGACCCGCTCGGTTATCGCCGCCAGTTCTTCGACATTTATCGGCTTCAGCAGGTAGTCGTAGGCCCCGGCCCGCAAGGCTTCTATTGCTGTAGTCATATCGCCGTGACCGGTAAAAAGGACGACATCGGCCTGTTTGCCAGGCAGAGCGCTGATGCGCTTCAGGAGATCGATGCCGGACAACTTCGGCATCCTTATGTCGGACATCACCATCGGGAAAGCGCCGCTGTTATAAGTAACGAACGCTTCTTCGCCGTCGGCGCACTCGGTTATGTGGTGGCCCATTTCCCGAAGGAATTTGCCGACCCCGGCCCGGCTGCGGGCGTCGTCATCGACAAGCAATATATTCATCCGCTATTCTCCTTCCCGCTGGCCCGGCGCGACCGGAAACTCAGCCCTGAAGACAACTCTCGCCCCCGGTTTGTTGTTTCTGACCTTGATTTGGCCGCCATAGGCGGTGACAATCGAGTTGACCACCGACAGCCCCAGTCCCATACCGGCGCCGGTGGGCTTAGTGGTAAAGAACGGCTCGAAAATCCTGCTTTTGATAGCCCGGCTAATTCCCGGACCGTTGTCGCCGACAGCCAGAAAAACCAGGTCTTTTTGCCGTCCGGTTATGATAGTGATTTCCTTGCCCTCCCGGTCGACTGTGTCAAGGGCGTTCATGGCGTTGACCAGAAGGTTGATGATAACTTGTTCCAGCTGGATGCCGTTGCCAGTGACCACCGGCAATCCGGGCGCAAGCTCGGTCCGGACCGCGATGTTATGGGCCAGAAGCTGAGTGCCCAGAAGCGACAGCGATGCTTCCGCCGCCTGGTTAATTTCACACAGACCGGCTTCGGTCGACTGGCTTTTTTGGATGAACCCCCGCATATGTTTAATGATGGCGTCGATTCGGTCGGCTTCCTTAGAAATGTCCTGGACGGTTTCCATTGTCATGATAATATCGGGTGTTTTGCCTTTCCGGTACCAGTAGAGCATGCCGTCGGCCAGCACCTTCAGGGTGTTGAGCGGCTGGTTTATCTCGTGGGCGATGCCGGCGGCCATTATCCCCAGGGCGTTGAGCCGTTCGGCGCGTGCCAGGGCCTCGCGCGCCTCCAGCATCTCGCTGTCGGTTTTTTTCCGCTGGGTTACATCCTGGATGATGGTGATGTAATTGGCGATTTTACCTTTCTCGTCGCGGAACGGCGTGACCGTCATCTCGGCCGTGTACAGGCTGCCGTCCCGGCGACGGTTGATGATTTCGCCGTGCCAGATCTTGCCGCTGGCTATGTGGCGCCGCATGGCCTTGTAAAACGACTGCGGGTACCGTCCAGCTTCGAAAACCCGGACGTTAATGCCGATGGTTTCCGCCTGCGTGTAGCCGTTAAGCTCGCAAAAAGCCGGGTTGACCCATTGGATGTCGCCGTTGCGATCGGAGATAACAACAGCGTTGGCCGCCGACTCGAGGCCGGCGGTGAGCAGCCGCAGCCGTTGACGATTTGTGGTTATATACATCGCAATGGCGAGCTGCTCGGCGCAGTTGGTTAGCTGGACGATCGTCCGTTTTGTCCAGAAATCCTGGTCACCGCTAAAAACAGTCAGCGCCCCCAGAAGCATGCTGCCGATTTTCAGGGGAAAAGCGGCGCCGGCGTTAACGGCGTAGCCATCCAGCCGCTGCCGCCAAGTAAGCATCCGCGGATCGCCTATATCCATAAGCTGAAATTTGCCGGTCCGCAGGGC
>JAEZLU010000102.1 GCA_023415075.1 Bacillota bacterium | reverse complement strand
GGCAGCGGGTCCATATTCTGCTTGTAGACTACCCGGCACTCGTAATGCAGGCCCTTGCAGCCGATAACCGGCGTCGCCACCTTCTGCCCGGCCTTCAGGGCAAGGCCGGCCGCCTTTATCTTGTCGAGGTCGCGGCCCGACTTGCTGCCGCACAGGCCAAGCGCCTCCTTGAGCTCCTCGAACGGGAGACTGACCGTGAACTCGCCGCTCGGCTCGATCAACTTGTGGGTATAGCGGGACGGCCGCACCAGCACCGTAAAGATCGGTTTGCCCCAGATAAAGCCGATGCTGCCCCAGCCGATGGTCATCGTATTCGTCTTGCCGTCGTGGGCGGTCGTCAGAAAAGCCCCCTTGCCGATGCTCTCGATGAGCTTGCCGGCGTACTCGTTGTAGGTCACATCTTTGGACACGGAAAATCCTCCTCCTGGCCGCAGGGCCGGTTTTCTAATTACATTTTACCACCGTATGTCAAATTTTACCCGCAGCAAAATGCGCCCCTTTCAGGCAAACCCGGCCCCAAAGTCAAAGGAGACCGCCAACCGGCGGTCTCCCTACTTTTGCCTGAACCAAAACCCAAGCTTACACTACTTGGCCAGCAGCTCGCGGGCGATGCCGATCGCCAGCCCGGCGTCGCGGACATAGCGATCGGCGCCGATCTGCTCGGCGAAGGCCGCCGTCACCGGCGCCCCGCCGACCATTATCTTCACCTGCGACCGCAGCCCGGCCTGGTCGATCGCCGCCACCGTCTCCTTCATATAGCGCATCGTCGTCGTCAGCAGCGCCGCCAGCCCGACCGCGCCCGGCTTATGCTCGCGGATGGCCGCCACGAAGGCTTCCGGCTTGACGTCGATGCCAAGGTCGATTATCTCGTAGCCCGACCCCTGCAGCATCATGGCCACCAGATTCTTGCCGATGTCGTGCAGATCGCCCTGCACCGTGCCGATAACGATTTTTCCCAAAAACTCCCGCTTGCTGGTAAGGATGACCGGTTCGAGGACCGCAAGGCCCATCTTCATCGCCCGGGCTGCCACCAGCATCTCCGGCACGAAAATATCGCCCTGGGAAAACTTCCCACCCACCTCGCCCATCGCGGCGATGAAGCCGCTGCCTATTATCTCGTCGAGGCTTACGCCGCTGTCGAGCGCCTGGCGGACCAGGTCCTGGACGGCTTCCCCCTGGCCGCTCACCGTCGCCTGTCTGATATCGTTGACAACCGTCATTTTCTCCTGCCTCCTTATAGCTTAGTTCCGGCGACCCGCCCGCCGCAGCCTTATCCCAGCCTGCCGGCCCGGTAGGCGCCCAGGTAGCCGCCGCAATACTCGTCAACGCCCAGCAGCGCCTTCGCCGCGCTGAGCAGGGCCATCATCCGCTCGTCCAGGGGATCGATGAACATCGTATCCATCCCGGCTGTCGCCATGGCCACGGCGAACGCCTGGTTGAGCAGCCGCCGTCGCGGCAGGCCGAAAGACACATTGCTGAGACCGCAGGAAATATGGACCCCCGGTAAGGCGCTGCGGACGGCGGCCACCGTATCAAGGGCCACCCGCCCGGCCTGGCCGTCCGTACCGATCGGCTGGGCCATAACATCCACATAGATATCTGCCGGCTTCAGGCCGTCATCCGATAGCCGGCCGACCAGCCGGCGGGCCACCGCCAGCCGCTCGGCCGCCGTGGCCGGGATGCCCCGGTCATCCATGCACAGGGCCATGACCGCCGCCCCGCTGGCCTTGACGAGCGGCAAAATGCTCTCATACCTGTCCCGTTCCAGCGAGATCGAGTTGACGATCGCCTTGCGGCGGCACACCGCAAGCGCGCGCTGGAGGGCCTGCGGGCTCGGGCTGTCGATGCACAGCGGCAGCGCCACCGCCTCCTGGACGATCTCCACCAGCCAGGGCAGCAGCTCGCCCTCACGCTCCAGAAAAGCGCCGGCATTCACGTCGATCACATCGGCGCCCGCCTTGGCCTGGGCCACCGCCAGCCCCTGGATGAACTCCTTGTCCTGCCGCTCGATCGCCCCGGCCACGCTGGCGATGCTGCTGTTAATCTTTTCGCCGATTATCAGCACAGTACACCTCCTAACGCCCGCGTCTTAGACGCTTATCGGGTACTTGCCGTACTCGTGGCCGTACTTGATCATCGCCGCGTAGTTGGCCGGATTGGCCGAAGTCGGGATGCTGTTGCAGGATGTCAGTACAAAGCCGCCGCCCGCCGCCGCCCGCCGCAGCACGTCCTTCACCGCCTCCTCGATATCCTTCTCGCTGCCGAACGCCATCAGGTTGCCGCAATCGACGTTGCCCCACAGCGAAATCTTCTTACCGTACTTCTCCTTAATCAGCCCGATATCCATGCCGGCGATCGGGTCGATCGACTGCAGGCCGTCGATGCCGGCGTCGACCATCAGGTCGAGAATCTTCGTCACATTGCCGTCGGTATGCTTCAGCAGATAGCCGCCCTCCTCGTGGATAGCCGCGGCGTACTTCTTCATCCGCGGGGCCATGAACTCGGCGAAAATCTGCGGCGACACCAGCGGCCCGCTGTTGAAGGCGTAATCGTCCGTCTCGACGATGATATCGGCCCCCGCCCTGATGGCGTTGCGGGCCAGCCTGATACTCGTCTCGAGGATCCGGTCGAACAACTCATGCATGAACTTCGGCTCAAGGATCAGCCACATAAGGACATTTTCGAAGCTCGACATATTGACCGCCCACAGGAAAAACGCCCGTTGGCCGAACATCACCGGTATCCGCCCCTTGAACCGCTTCACCAGCCGAGGCAAATCGCCCAGCCGCTCGGGCGCGTCGGGATCGGGGATGACGAGGCTCTCCACCGCCACCGGTTTCTTCAGCGGGCCCTCGATCGGGTGGGCCACCGCCTCCGAGTTCCGCTGATAAGTGATGCCCCACTCGTCCATGAAGGTCGGGCCCTTGTCCCAGACCGTCTTGTACCACGCCTTGGTCGAAATCAC
>JAEZLU010000098.1 GCA_023415075.1 Bacillota bacterium | reverse complement strand
TTTGGGCCGTCTTGCGGAACTCTTCAACCAGCTCTTTGCCGATCTTGCCTTCGAACTCTTTGTAAACCGGCGCAACGGCGTCCTGGAACGCCTTAAGCTGCTCGGGACTGAGCTCGGTGATCGTCATGCCGACTTTCTTGAGTTCGCCGATCTGGTCGCGGTTCATCTGGCGGTTGGCCGCCCGTTCCAGCTTGGCGGACTCCTGGGCCGCCTCTTCGAATATCTTGCGGTCTTCCGGCGGCAGCGAGTCCCACAGTTTGCTGTTTATCAGCAGAATGAACGGCGTGTAAACATGGCCGGTCAGGGTAGCGTATTTTTGCACTTCGTAGAATTTCAGCAGATAGATGGTGGGGATGGGATTTTCCTGGCCATCGATCGTTTTTTGCTGCATCGAGGTAAACAGTTCACTGAACGGCATCGGCGTGGGGTTGGCCCCGAGGGCCCGCCAGGTGGCCAGATGGATCGGGTTTTCCATGGTGCGGATTTTGAGCCCCGTCAGGTCGGCCGGCGACTTGACTTCCTTGGCCGAGTTGGTTAGCTGGCGGAAGCCGTTCTCGTAGTAGGCCAAAAGATGCAGGCCCTTGCTGTCGAGCGTCGCCGCAAGTTTCTTGCCCACCGGGCCGTCGAAAATTGCATCCACCGCTTTATCGCTGGTCAGGATGAACGGCAGGTCGAAAGCCATGAACTCGGGGGCCATGCCGGTGACCGGCGCCGCCGAGGTCAGCACCATATCGATGGTGCCGGCCCGTACGTTCTGGGTGGCTTTGACGTCATCGCCCAGCTGGTTGCCGGAGTACACCTGGATTTCGTATTTGCCCTTGGTTTTCGCCTCGACGATTTCCTTGAACTTGAATGTGCCGTTGGCGTTGGCCGGGTGCTGGTCGTTGAGCACGCTGGCGATTCTCAGAATCTTGCCGCCGGTGCCCGCTTTTTTGGTTTCCTGCGGCGCCGTCTGTTTGCTGGTTCCCGACAGGAAGCAGCCGCTGACAAGCGCGCTGATGAGCACGACAGATAACACCGCGATCATCCGCTTTTTCAATACACTGACCCCCCTTAAATATTTCTCAGGTATTCACCTGCTAGAACGCTAGCGGCCGAAATTCTGGGGAATATAGGTAACCAGGCCGGGGATATATGTGCACAGAAGCAGTACCACGACCATTATCGCCACATTCTGGAATATCGGTATGGTCATCTGGGCCATGGTGAGCTTGGACATGCTGCAGCCCAGGTACAGAACGGTGCCTACCGGCGGCGTGAGCAGGCCGATGCAGAGGTTCATGACCATGATGACGCCGAAATACACCGGGTCGAGGCCGAAATCCATGACGATGGGCAGCAGGATGGGCGTCAGGATGAACAGCGCCGGCGTAATGTCCATAACGCAGCCGACGATGAGCAGCAGGATGTTGATGAGCAGCATGATCACAAGCACGTTGTCCGACACCGCCAGCAGGGCGTTGGCCAAAAGCTCGGGGATTTGCGCTATTGTGATGAAATAGGCCGCCACCGTAGCCGCGCCGCAGACCAGCATGACAATCGCCGTGCTTTTCACCGTCGCCAGGCATACCTCCGGCAGATGGCTGAATTTAAGCTCGCGGTAGCCGAAAAAGCCTACAAGCATGGCATAAACCACGGCAATTACCGATGCCTCGGTGGGGGTGAAAACGCCGGAGACTATGCCGCCCATGATGACGATCGGCAGCACCAGCGCCCACAAGGCGCTCCTGGTAGCCGCCCCCAGCTGGGCGGCAGTCACCCGGTCCGAGCATTTGTAATCACTTTTCTTGGCATGGAAGTACCAGCCGATCATCAGGGCGATCCCGATCAAAATGCCGGGGATAATGCCGCCGAGGAACAGCTTGACCACCGACACGTTGCCGATAACACCGAACAGTATCATTGGAATGCTTGGCGGGATGATCGGGCCGATGGTGCCGGCGGAGCATACCAGCGCGGTTGCTTTGCGCTTTTCGTAGCCTTCTTTGTCCATGACCGGCAGCAGGATCGAGCCGATAGCCGACGTATCGGCCACCGCCGAGCCCGATACGCCCGCGAAGATCATGCTGGCTACAACCGCTACATAGCCCAGGCCGCCGACCACGTGGCCGACCAAAGCCTTTGCGAAATCGACGATCCGCCTGGAAATGCCGCCGACATTCATTATTTCTCCCGCCAGAATGAAGAAGGGCACCGCCATCAGCGGGAAGTTGTCGACGCCGCGGACGATGTTCTGGGCGATAATCGACGGCGATATGTCGCCCATGGTGAGCACCATGAAGATGATGCTCACAAGAATCAGACAGAAGGCAATCGGTATATTAAGCAGGATGAATGAAAACAGACCAACCAGAAAAACCGTTAGAAACACGCCATCCTCTCCTTCCGAATCACTATCGCTGCCAGCCTTATATCACAGCGCACCGCGTACATTGCGGATAAGGCGGAGGACGGCCAACGCCAGCATCGGCACCCCTGTGAGCGGCACGATGATGTTGACATAGCCGTAGGGGACGGAGGTGGCCGGCGACAGCCAGTCCCAGTTGTCCACCGTGATGGAGTATCCACCGTAAGAAATAACCGCCAGCGTTATAATGGCCAGCAAATCGGCGACGATGTTAATCCAGCCGGCCACCCGCGGGGATACGGCTTTTACCACCAGATCGAGGCCCAGATGTTCGTTGGTCAGGTAGGCGAAAAACGATCCCAGGAAGACGATCCAGATGAACAGAAAGCGGGCTATTTCCTCCGACCAGGCGAGGGAAGCGTTAAGCACGAAGCGGGCGATGACGTTGGCAAACACGATTGCCACCATCGCCATAAGCAAGATGCCGGCGAAATACTCCGCGCCCTTTTGCAGTTTAGCCAAGCAGCCGGCCAGGCCATTGTTCTCCATGGAATCCCTCCTTATATCTCTCTATCCCCCTACCCGCCCTCAAGAGCGGGACAAAAGCAGCGTCTCCCCGGGTCAGAAAGCCAACTCGCGGTATTCCTTCTGGACGAACCAGTGGGGGAAGTCGTTCAGCAGCGGTTTGATGTCCTGCTTGACCTTGGTCAGATGATTGTGGATGGTCTTTTTGGCTAAAACAGGATTTTTGTCGCGAATAGCCTTAATAAGGGTTTTATGTTGTTGCAAAAGTTCCGGTAGTTCGTAGCCTGTGGTTATATTGAGTATCTTGACCCGGTTGTCGTGGGTGCTCATATATTGAATCATGTCCCAGGTCCGTTCTTTGTCGCAGCCGGCGAAAATCGCCCCATGCATATTGCTGTCATGAGTGTAAAACTCGGCCCACCTGTTTTCCTTGATGCATAGCTCCTGGAGGGCCAGGAAAGAATCCAGCCGGAAAAATGCGTCGTCAGGAAAGTGTTTGCAGGCCCGCCTGAGTACTTCCCGTTCGAGCGTTTCGCGGATGAACCTCGATTCGGCCACATGGTCGAGATCGATAAGGGAAACGTAGGTGCCCTTCTGCGGAAAAATATCCACAAGCTTTTCCTGGGCCAGCCGGAGAATCGCCTCTCTGATCGGGGTGCGGCTTATATTCAGCATTTCGGCGATCTCATTTTCCAAAAGCACGCTGCCAGGCTGGTAGTTGAGATTTATGATGTTGGCCCTGAGCATGCGGTAAACATATTCCCGCGTGGAATCCTGAGGGTCTCTTTTCGGTATTTCAACCGTAATTTCACTCACCTCTTTTCACAACTGTTATACTAATATATTAGTATTCTAATATATAAATAACAATTGCCAATAATCAAAATAATCGGCCAATAATACGCCTTTTAGGTTCGCTGATTTCCAGTATTGCCCTCTGGCTCATCTTTTTGCCATTTTGTAATGCGACAAAAATAAAAAAGGCGACCACGGGGTCGCCGGGCGGGGAATTTTATTAGTCGGCTTGTCAATTAATTATAATTCCAGAATAAGGAAAAATAGGACCCTGGGCCTGGAAAATTAGGACTGCGGCAGGTAAACAAAAAATGGTAAAGATGATATTGTTTGGATAGAGGAATTCGCATGCCAACGTAGAAATACAAACGTATGTTCGATTTTACGGGGGTAATGGCGATGGAGTACCGATTATGTGGTTTTTCCGATTGTGTAAAATGGGTGCAAGATCGCGATGGCTTATACTGGGTGAACCCCGAATATCTGGACGAATTCTTGAATTTGTTTGCTGCGGCATTAAAAAAGTAGTCGAAACCGACTACTTTTTATTTTTGGTCAGTATTTTGATAAGCTGTTCGAGGTCTTCCGGCGGCAGGCCGCTTTCCTTGAGCTTTTTCCCCAGGGCGATGTAGGGAAGGTTATCGCCCGCCATGATGAATTTGAGAAGGTCCGCCGGCGTGTCGGCCGGCAAAATCTCGGTAGGCAATATGACGTTCTCCAGATAGAAATAGTTTTTATCCTTTATTTTGAAGCCCCGGCAGAGTTTTTCGACAGTCGACTCGCGGGGGAACTTTATTATGCCGTTTTCCAGTTCCGATATTGTCGATTGCTTGACTCCGGTGGCTTTTTCCGTTTGCGTCATCGACCAGCCCAAGGATTCCCGGACGGCCCTCAGGCGTTCGCCGCGAAATTCCATCACCGTACCTCCTGAAGTCGAATGAAACCGTCGTTTTATACAGGGAATATTCGGGTTCTTCGATAATTCACCTTTTCGAAAAAGTCGATACTATAAGTATTTATTGCCCTAAAAAATCGACAAAGACTATTGACAATTATCGAATAAGTCGATAATATTTTAAGTAATTAAAGATAAATTTCGTTTGCTCAGATGTCGCCACAATATATTTTGCCGAAGGAGGGGCGTTTTATGGCCCGGATAAGTCTTTCGCTGTTCGAGGAGAAGTGCTTGCCGGTCGATGTCCGCCGGGAGGAGTTCGCTTTCGGCGAGGTGGTTTATCTGACGGTCGGCGGCTTCGGCACGGCCGACCTGATCTGCCTGCACCTTAGCGTGAGCCAGCTGGAGAAGCTGCAGGCGGCTATCGAGGGCTTCCGCCGGGGAACGGCGGAAGCCGGGGAAGGGGGGCGGCCGGGATGAGGCTCGGCGACTGGCGGCTCGACCCGCCGCCGGGGGCGGCGATTGTCGGTGTGTGCTGCGGCTGCGGCGATACTATTCTGGTTACCGAGGAGTATCATATTTTCGAGAATGGCCGGCGAATCCACAATCATCCGGACTGCAAAGTTCACTATGTCGACCGGCTGGTGGGACGCGGCCGCTGAGGCGGCGACGACGGGAGGGAGAAGAATGCGGCGGTTCGTGTGTAAACGCTGCGGACAGGTTTGGTACAGCGCGGCCAAGGGGGACAAGCCTTGCGGCGGCTGCGGCGGCCGGCTGCGGGACGCTGGCTTGCCGGCGGCGGGGCCGCTGTGAGGCCGGCGGGCGTCGATTACCGGCAGGCCCTGCCGGGCGGGAAATGGCCGGCGATGGCCTTGTTTCTGGCGGCGCTAAGGGCCAGGCGCGGCTGCGGCCGGCTGGCGGTCGGCCGCTTTCTGCGGCAATACCGGCGAGATGGTATGGAATTCCGGGCGAAAGCCGGCGGAGGTGGGGCGGATGATCAGCGACAGCGGGGCGGAGCTCCTGTTGGCGGCGATTTATCGCCAGGCCAGGGAGGATCTGGAGGAAGCCTACGCCCGGGTGATGCTTTTCCGGATAGCCTGTGAGAAGGGGCGGCTGGCCCGGTTCGTCAGGGACGACGGCCTGCCGCTGGCCAAGGGCGACGAGCAGACGGCCCTGTGGTGGTACAGTAACCGGAGCTGGCTGCCGAAGGAACTGGCCGGGATGGTCGCCGAGCTGACCCGGTACCGGCGGTATTGCTGCGGGTGCGGACGGCAGGCTAAAGGGAGGGATGAGGGGTGACCAGGTGGTATGACGAAGAGAACCTTGAGGAAATACTGAAAAATTATCCGCTGCTGAAAGCGCGGGCCAGACTGGAAGCCGAGGAACTGCGGCAGCTTTTCCCCAGCTGCGTCGCCCGCTACGACTGCGGGCCCGCGGGCAGCGGTCCGGCCGACCAGACCGGCGATTATGCCGTGCTGCGGGATCGGTGGTCGCAGAATATGAAGCGGGCCCGGGCCATCGAGGTGGCCTGCGAGGCTTTGAGCGCCCAGGAGCGGGAACTCGTCCGCCTGCTGTATTTCGAGCGGTGGGGCCGCTACCAGATAAGGCTGCGGATGGGCGTGCAGCGTTCCCGCCTGTTCACCATCCGCCGCGATGCCCTCGACAAACTTGCCAGCATTCTGCTGGCATAGGCGGGAAAGGATTTGGCGAAAATGGACAGAATTTATTTCTGATATAGTGTTTGGCCACAAAGGCGGGGAATGGACTTGCATTTTTGGGCATATGGGCTGATAGCTTTGGCTGCCGCCCTCTGGGGGATTATTTCGTTATTTGTCAAGGGCCTTGCCGCCTACGGCCTGACGCCGCTGCAGATCGTCGCCGTAAGGGCGGCGCTCAGCGCCGCCGTGCTGCTGGCCTACATGCTGGCCGCCGACCGGCGGGGGCTTGCCATTAGTCTGGCCGATTGCCGCTATTTTATCGGCACCGGCGTTTTCAGCATCCTCTTCTTTAACTGGTGCTACTTCTATGCCATTCAGGCCATGGAGGTGGCCGTGGCCGCCGTTCTCCTGTACACCGCCCCGGCCTTCGTGGCCCTTCTGGCCAGCTTGTTTCTCGGCGAGAAACTGACCGGCCGCAAGCTGTTCGCCCTGGTGACGACGTTCGTCGGCTGCTGCCTGGTTGTAGGCCTGCTGCCGGGTTTCCGGGGTACGGTATCGATATCCGGCCTGCTGGCCGGCCTGGGAGCAGGCTTCGGCTACGCCCTCTACAGTATCTTCGGCAAGTTTGCTCTCCGCAAATATTCGGCCCTCACCGTAACTACCTACACCTTTGTATTTGCCGCCCTTGCCGGCCTGCCTATGAGCGGTCTGGGGGCGGCGGCCGCCGCTTTAAGCCAGTGGCAGGTGTGGGCTTATATCCTGGGTCTGGGGCTGGTGTCGACCGTGCTGGCCTATCTTTGTTACACTGTCGGCCTGGCCTATGTCGAACCGAGCCGGGCGGCGGTAACCGCGACCCTTGAGCCGCTGGTAGCGGCGGCGGTGGGGGCGGCCGTCTTCGGCGAGGCTCTCGGCGGCTGGCAGTTGGCCGGCATGGTGCTGGTTATCGCCGCCGTGGCGGTGGTGCAGGACTATCGGCCGAGAAATGGCGGAAGAATAACCAAAAAAATCAGCAAAGGAGCAGATAATGGACAGACGGGATCAAGATGAGGAAAATATGGCGAACTTGGACGCCGAGAACGGCGCAACCGGCGAGAGTCGCGAGCCGGCGCCGCCTGAAGATATAAATCCCTGGCGGGATATTTTCGTCCGGCCGCGGGCCACCGCCCGCTGGCTGATCGCCCGCGAAACGGCCGCCAACGCCCAGACGCTGTGGCTCTCGTTCACTGCTTTCTTCATAGTGATGCTCTTTTTGATGCTGACTTTTTATCCGGGAAAATTCGACCGGGCCTGGTCGAAGATGCAGCTTGTAATGCTGACACCGGTGGTTTTTCTGGTTTCCTGGGGTTACTTTATCGCCGAAAGCTATCTGCTGTGGCTTTTTACCAGGTTGCTCGGCGGGCGGTCCGAAGTGAGGGTGATGCGGATCATCAACGCTTATACCACCGTTATCCCCAGCGTTGTTTTTGGCCTGCTGAGCCTCGGCCTGTCCTTTCTGGTCAGCCGCGACAGCCTGGTCGCCAAGATTTTTGAAAACGTGACGATGGTCTGGACGATGTGGATTTCCCTGGCCAGTCTGTCGATAGCGGCCGGCGTTTCGGCCTGGCGGGCGGTGACGGCCTACCTGGCGTCGCTGATAATCTGGATCGGCGGCGTCGCTGTGGCCATAGGTCTGCTGAAAATCTACCTGCCTCAGCTATTGGGTAATTTTTAGGCACTTGAGGTTTTGCAGGTGATCAGGTATTTATGCGGCGGTTTGTCGCGGCCGGCGAAAACTACGGCCGCAAATAGTCGAGGGACAATAAAGGCCAGGCAACCTTTCAGGTTGCCTGGCCTTTTGGCTAGGGCTGGGGACCGGAGGCGGCAGCATAGCAGACGATGTTTTGGAAACGGACTTCGTCGACGCCGGCGTTGCGGTAGACGTGCGGCTGGTCGGCCCGGTAGCGGATGGCGTCGCCCGGCTTGAGCAGGTAGGTTGTCGGGCCGATGGCCACTTCCAGCGTGCCGGCCATCAGCAGAATGTATTCTTCGGCGCCGGGCTCGTGGGCGTCGGAAGAGTGGCAACAGCCAGAGGCCAGGGTGACGATGAAGGCTTCGAAGGGCTGGGTCGGCCGGTAGGGGAAAAGCAGGTAAACTTTCATGCCGCCGGCTTCGTCGGCGACCGGCGGCAGGTCGGCATAGCGGACAAGCTCGACCGCCCGGCGCTTTTCGGTGATGAACTCGCTGAAGGAGACCCGCAGGCCGAGGGCGATTTTCCAGAGGGTGGCGACGGTGGGATTGGACTCGCCGCGTTCGATTTGGCCGATCATGGCTTTGCTGACACCGGACAGTTCGGCCACTTTATCGAGGCTGAGGCCCCGGGTTTTACGGATTTCGGCCAGATTGGCACCGATTATCGCCGACAGGTCAGACAAAAAAATCCCTCCGACTATTGTATGTTATATTTTACATATGTATAATATAACATATACAGAAAAGACCGGCAAGGGGGTAACAATATGGCAGAGCTGCGCAAAAGCGCCGTCCGGGTCCAGGCGACGCTGGACAGGTTCGGTCTGGCGCTTATGGTGACCGAGATGAAGGATTCTACCCGCACGGCCCAGGAAGCGGCGGACGCGGTCGGCTGCAAGGTGGGGCAGATCGCTAAATCGCTGGTATTCCGGGGAAAAAACAGCGACGAGCCGCTGCTGGTTATCGCCAGCGGCGCCAACCGGGTCAACGAGAAACGGCTCGGCGAATACGCCGGCGAAGCCGTCGTCAAACCAGACGCCGAGTACGTGCTGGCGAAAACGGGTTACGCCATCGGCGGCATCCCGCCGGTCGGCCACCTCCAGGAGCTAAAATGCCTCATCGACGAGGATATTTTGGGCTATGAAGAAATCTGGGCGGCGGCCGGCACGCCCAACGCCGTCTTCCGGCTTACGCCGGCCCAGCTTTTAACGATAACCGGCGGTCAGGTCGTCAGCGTAAAATAGCGGGGGTGAGGGTAGATGGGCAGGGTTCATGCCGATATGCTGGAGCTTATCGGCCATACGCCGATGGTCAGGCTGGACCGGCTTACGGCCGGGCTGGCCGGCAGCATTGTCGCCAAACTGGAGTATTTCAACCCGGGGTTCAGCAAAAAGGACCGGATTGCCCTGCAGATTATCGAGGACGCCGCCGGCCAGGGCCGGCTGGCCCCTGGCCAGCCGGTGGTGGAACTGACGAGCGGCAGCACCGGCATCGGCCTGGCGATCGTGTGCAGCTTGAAGGGCTACCCGTTCATCGCCGTGATGTCCAAGGGTAACTCGGTGGAACGGGCGAAGATGATGCGGGCCTTCGGGGCCGAAGTCGTGCTGGTCGACCAGGCCACGGGTTCGCCGCCCGGCCAGGTGTCGGGCGAGGATCTGGCGCTGGTGGAGGCCGAGGCCCGGCGGCTGACTGCGGCCAGGGGCGCCTTCCGGGTCGATCAGTTCTACAATAAGAGCAATGCGGCCGCCCATGAGCTGAATACCGGCGAGGAAATGTGGCGGCAGACCGGCGGCGAAATCGACGTGTTTGTCGACTTTGCCGGCACGGCCGGTACCTTCATGGGCTGCGCCCGGGCTCTCAAGAAGCATAACCCGGCGGTGCGCTGCTACCTGGTAGAGCCGCGGGACGCCACGTATCTTGAGACAGGACGGGTGGTCAACGCCAGCCACCGCATCCAGGGCGGCGGTTATGCCATGGAGCTGCCGCTGCTTGACAGGTCGCTGGTGGCAGGTTTCCTGGCGGTGAGCGACGAAGAAGCGGTGGCGGCGACTCGCCGGCTGGCACGGGAGGAAGGCATCCTGGCCGGGTTTTCGTCGGGGGCCAATGTGGCGGCGGCGCTGTCGCTGCTGGCGGACAGGGAAAAAGGACGGAAAATCGCGGTGATAATCAA
>JAEZLU010000053.1 GCA_023415075.1 Bacillota bacterium | reverse complement strand
TCCACATGGCTGCCCTCCGGCACTTCGCCTTTGACGATTTTCTTGCTCAGTTCGGTCTCAATCAGCCGGCCGATGAGCCGTTTCAGCGGGCGCGCGCCGTAATTCGGGTCGTAGCCTTCCTCGGCCAGCAGGTTTAGCACCTTCTTGTCCCAGGAAAGACCTATGTTGAGTTGTTTCTTGACGCGGGCGCCGAGGTTTTTCAGAAGTAAGGCGGCAATATCGGCGACTTGCTCGCGGCTCAAGGCGTTAAACACGATGATGTCGTCGATCCGGTTGAGGAATTCTGGGCGGAAATGGCTTCTCATCATATCAAGCACCCGCTCCTTGGCCACGGCGAAATCGCTGCTCAATATCTCGTGCGAGCCGATGTTGGAGGTCATGATGATAACCGTGTTCTTGAAATCGACCGTGCGGCCTTTACCGTCGGTCAGGCGGCCGTCATCGAGAATCTGCAGGAGAATGTTGAAAACATCGTGGTGGGCCTTTTCCACCTCGTCCAGCAGAATAACGCTGTACGGGCGGCGGCGCACGGCCTCGGTGAGCTGGCCGCCTTCATCGTAGCCCACATAGCCGGGAGGCGCGCCGACGAGGCGGGAAACGGAATGCTTCTCCATGTATTCGCTCATATCGATTCTTATCATGCTGCGTTCGTCGTCGAAGAGAACCTCGGCCAGCGTTTTTGCCAGCTCGGTCTTGCCGACCCCCGTCGGTCCGAGGAAGATGAAGGAACCGATGGGGCGATTGGGGTCCTTGATGCCTGCACGCGCCCGGATAATGGCTTCGCTGATGGCGGTAACGGCGGCGTCCTGGCCCACCACCCGCTCATGGAGGATTTCCTCCAGGCGGCTGAGTTTTTCCCGTTCGCCGCTAAGCAGCCGGGTTACCGGGATACCTGTCCAGCGGCTGACTATCTTAGCGATGTCGTCCTCGTCGACCTCTTCCTTGAGCATAACCTTGTGCGAGCGTTTCTCGGCCAGCAGGCTTTCCTCGCTTTTCAGGCGCTTTTCCAGTTCCGGCAGTTTGCCGTATTTGAGCTCAGCCAGCTTATTGAGATCATAATCCCTTTCCGCCGCCTCCATCTCGGCGCGGACTGCCTCGATTTCCTTTTTCAGATTGCGCAGCCGCAGGATGCCCTGTTTCTCCATCTGCCACTGGGCTTTCAGCGAGTCGGCCTGCTGCTTGAGGTTCGCCAGTTCCTCGCGGATGCGGCTCAGTTTCTCCTGGGAGGCGGGGTCATTTTCCTTTTTCAGCGCCTGTTCCTCGATCTCCAGTTGCAGGACGCGGCGCGAGGCTTCGTCCAGCTCGCTCGGCATCGAGTCGATCTCGGTGCGCAGCTTGGCCGCCGCCTCGTCGACCAGGTCGATAGCCTTGTCAGGCAGGAAGCGGTCGGCGATGTAGCGGTCGGAAAGGGTCGCGGCGGCAACAAGGGCGGCGTCCTTGATTCTGACGCCATGATGCACCTCATAGCGTTCCCGCAGGCCCCGCAGTATGGAAACGGTGTCCTCCACGCTCGGCTGGTTGACCATTATCGGCTGGAAGCGGCGCTCCAAGGCGGCGTCCTTCTCGATATGCTTGCGGTATTCGTTCAGGGTGGTGGCGCCGATGCAGTGCAGCTCGCCGCGCGCCAGCATAGGTTTCAGAATATTGCCCGCATCCATGGCGCCCTCGGCGGCGCCGGCCCCGACAACGGTGTGCAGCTCGTCGATAAAGAGGATAATATTCCCTTCGGCCTTTTTGATTTCCCCCAGCACGTTCTTCAGGCGCTCTTCGAATTCGCCCCGGTATTTTGCCCCGGCCACCATGGCTCCCAGGTCGAGCGAATAAATGACCTTATTCTTCAACCCTTCGGGCACGTCGCCGGCGATCACCCGGCGGGCCAGCCCTTCGACTATGGCCGTCTTGCCCACCCCCGGCTCGCCGATAAGCACCGGGTTGTTCTTGGTCCGGCGCGACAGGATTTCCACCACCCGGCGGATTTCTTCATCCCGGCCGATCACCGGGTCAAGTTTGCCCTGCCGGGCCAAATCGGTAAGATCCCGGCCGTATTTGGCCAGGGCCTGCAGGCTTCCCTCCGGCTTGTCCGAGGTCACCTGTTTCCCGGCGCGGAAGCTGCTAATCACTTCGAGAATACGGCTGCGGGTCAGGCCGAACTCCCGGCAGGCGCTGACCACATCGCTGTCGCCGTCCTCGGCTATCGCCAGGAGCAGGTGCTCGACGCTCACATATTCATCCTTCATGGCCGCCGCCTGCTTCTGCGCCAGCGCCAGCACCCTGACCATGGCGATGTTCATTCGCAGCCCGCTGTCCTGGCCCCTGACTGCCGGTACGCTCTTTAACATCTGCTCGATTTTTGCCCGCAAAGCCGGCAGCTGAACGCCCAACTGGGCCAGGATATAGGCCACTATCCCTTCGCTCTCGCTCGCCAGCGCCAGGAGCAGATGGCGGGTGGTCAGTTCCTGGTGGTAACTCATCGCCGCCAGCTGCTGGGCCTCCTGAATGGCCGCCGTGGCTTTTTGGGTGAATTTATCTTGATCCATACTGATAACCTCCTGCCTGCTTGCTTCGATTTACTTTGCGCTATTCTGGCGCAGTTCGCGGATTTTCTGGTAGAGCCCCTTTTCGGCCTCGGTCTGTTCCGGCGGGATATCAATCCGCAGCCGGAGATACAGATCGCCAAAACCGTTTTCCTTCGGCAGGCCTTTTTCCCGGATCCGCAGCCGCTGACCGGAATGCATGCCCGGTTGAAGCTTTAACTGAACAGCGCCGTGAGGGGTAGGCATCTGCAGTTTATCGCCAAGGACCGCCTGGTCGGGGTAAATAACCAGTTCGGCCTCAAGATCGCTGCCGCTCACCTGCCACCTGCCGCCGGCCGCTACCCTTATCCGCAGATACAGGTCGCCGTCCGGCCCGTTCCCGTAGCCTTTTCCGCCCAGCCCCTTGAGGCGCAGCGAGGCGCCGGGGTATAGCTTCGCCGGAATCTTAACCTTGACCGTTTTGGTCTCCTCGCTCACACCCGTGCCTGCACAAGCCCGGCAAATGCCGCCGCTGGCAAACCGCTGCCCGCCGCAGGCGGCGCAGGGACTGGGAATCGCCAGCCGCAGCTCTTTTTCCGAACCGTGGATAAGCTCATCAACCGTCAGGCTGATTTCGGCGTCGATGTCTTCCCCCTTATAGTTTGCCTGGCGGGCCCGGCCGCCACCCTGGCGGCTATGGGCAAAATCCTCGCCAAAGACACTGGAGAAGAAATCGCTGAAGCCAAAGCCATCGAGATCGAAATCGGCAGGACCGTGATAGCTGTATGTGCGGCCGCCCGTATTCGCCGGATCGGCGGCGAACTCGTCGCCGGCCTTCCAGTTCATCCCGAGGCGGTCGTATTTGGCCCGCTTCTCGGCGTCGCTCAGCACCTCGTACGCTTCGTTGATCAGCTTGAACTTCTCTTCCGCTTGCGCCTTGGCGTCTCCCTGGTGCAGGTCGGGGTGATGCTGGCGGGCCAACTTACGGTATGCCTGCTTTATTTCCTTTTCCGCTGCCGTTTTCGGAACTTTAAGCACCTCATAGTAGTCGATATACTTCAAAAGCATCACCCCCTGTCAGAATAAGGCGCCTGTTATTCGTATTCGACGTCGATTGCGTCGTCGCTTCTTTTGGTCTGGCCGCTATTGTCAACCTGGTTTTGCTGCGGTTCCGCGGGCTTGCACTGGCAAGCCTGGCTATAGGCCTGCTCCAGTTCGTCCTTGGCCGCCCGCAGTCTGGCCGGGTCGGCGTTGCCTTCCAAAGCCTGCCCCAGCGCCGCCAGCGCGGCTTCCAGGCGGCCGCTCACGTGGGGCGGCAGCGTAGCCTTCTTCTCGCTGAGGAAATTGCGGGCCTGATAGGCCAGGGAATCGGCCTCGTTTTTCAATTTCGCATACTGGCGGCGCTTTTTGTCGTCCTCCGAGTAGCGTTTCGCGTCTTCCACCATCCGCTCGATTTCCGTCTTCGCCAGATTGCTGGCGCCGCTGATGGTGATCGACTGTTCCTTGGCGGTAGCCTTGTCTTTGGCGCTGACCGTGAGGATACCGTTGGCGTCGATATCGAAAGTCACTTCTATCTGCGGTACGCCGCGGGGCGCCAGCGGGATGCCGGCCAGCTTGAACCTGCCAAGAGTCCGGTTGTCGCCCGCCATTTCCCGCTCACCTTGCAGAGCATGGATTTCCACCTCCGGCTGGTTGTCGTCGGCGGTGCTGAAAACCTGGCTGCGCCGGGCGGGAATTGTGGTATTGCGTTCGATGATCCTCGTCATGACGCCGCCCATCGTTTCCACGCCAAGCGACAGCGGCGTAACGTCGAGGAGCACCACATCCTTGAGCTCGCCGCTGAGGACGGCGGCCTGGATGGCGGCGCCCACGGCCACCACCTCGTCCGGGTTTACGCTTTGGTTCGGTTCCTTGCCGGTCATCGCTTTGACCAGGCGCTGAACGGCCGGTATCCGGGTCGAACCGCCCACCAGGATGACTTCGTCGATATCCTTGGCGGTCAGTTTGGCATCGGCCAGCGCTTTTTCCACCGGGATGCGGCAGCGCTCGATAAGGCCGCGGGTCAGTTCGTCGAACTTCGCCCGGCTAAGCTTTGCCTCCAGATGTTTCGGGCCGTTGGCGTCAGCGGTGATGAACGGCAGGTTGATATCCGTTTCGGTAACGGCCGACAACTCGACCTTGGCTTTCTCCGCGGCCTCGGTCAGCCGCTGCATAGCCTGTTTGTCCTTGAGGATATCGATTCCGTTCGCCCGCTTGAATTCGCCGGCCAGCCAGTCGACGACCGCCTTGTCGAAATCGTCGCCGCCAAGGTGGGTGTCGCCGTTGGTGGCCTTTACTTCAAATACGCCGTCGCCGACCTCGAGGATCGACACGTCGAACGTACCGCCGCCCAGGTCAAACACCAGGATTGTTTCGTTCTTCTTCTTGTCCAGGCCGTAGGCCAAAGCGGCTGCAGTAGGCTCGTTGATTATCCGCAGGACATTGAGCCCGGCAATCCGCCCGGCGTCCTTGGTGGCCTGGCGCTGGGCATCGTTGAAATAAGCCGGCACGGTTATGACGGCGTCGGTTATTTTTTCGCCGAGATATTTGCCGGCGTCGTCCACTAGCTTGCGCAGCACCTGCGCCGCTATCTCCTCCGGCGCATACTCCTTGCCGTCAACGAGAAATTTCGCGGTATCTTCCTGACCGCGGACGACTTTATAAGGGACAAGCTTCATTTCTTCGGCCACTTCGCTGTGGCGGCGACCGATGAACCGTTTCGCCGAATAGAACGTTTTGCCGGGGTTCAGGATCGCCTGCCGTTTGGCCAACTGGCCGACAAGCCGTTCGCTGTCGCGGAAAGCGACCACCGACGGCGTCGTTCTGTTGCCCTCGGCATTGACGATAACCTCTGGCCGGTCTCCCTCCAGGGCGGCGATGACCGAATTCGTCGTACCCAAATCTATACCTACTACCTTTGCCATGGCTTTTGCCTCCTTTAGTGGTTATACCTTAATAATAGCCGATAGTCATTATTAATTAAAACTCGCTACAGCGGCAATCCAGGCCAATTTTTGGCTAATTCATCCACTTTTTAGGCTCAA
>JAEZLU010000020.1 GCA_023415075.1 Bacillota bacterium | reverse complement strand
ACAATATCGTCAGCACCAGCACGGTGAACGCCAGGGCGATGTTGGCCAGGCTGGCGAAGCCGGGGGCGCCGGGCACGCCGCCGCCCGCCCAGCGGACCGCCACCGGCAGCAGCGATGCGCCGATGATCGTGATGATCGTGCCGGTGACTACCGGCGGAAAATAACGGATAAGTCTGCTAAAATAAGGGCTGATGAGATAGGCAACAAGGCCGGCGACGATGACTGAGCCGAAGATGCCCTGGATGCCGTGCATTTTGCCGATCAGGATCATCGGCGTCACCGCCACGAAGGACACCCCCTGAACCACCGGCAGCCTTACCCCCATATTGAGGAAGCCCAGCGACTGAATGATGGTGGCGATACCCACCGCGAACAGGTCGGCGTTGATGAGATAAATCAGCTGATCGCGCGACAGACCGATGGCGTTGGCGATGATCAGCGGCACAGCTACGCAGCCGGCGTACATCGCCATGACATGCTGCAGGCCGTAGACGAAAAGCTGCCCCTTCGGCAGGATTTCGTCGACCGGATGGACTTTCTCTGTTTGCATTCTCAGCGCTCCTTCGGTTATTTATTCATTCCCGCATAAACCTTCTCGGGGGTTATCGGCAGATCGGCCACCCAGACGCCCACCGCGTTGTACACGGCGTGGGCGATGGCCGGCGCCGGCGTGTTGATTACCACCTCGCCTATCGATTTGACGCCGAAGGGTCCGGTCGGCTCATAGCTCTCCTCGAAAAACACCCGCACCTGGGCGACATCCTTACGGCTGGGTATCTTATAGGTCATGAACGAATTTGTCACAAGATTGCCGCGGTCGTCATACTTAACGTCTTCGTACAGGGCCAGACCGATGCCCTGGACCAGGCCGCCCTCGGCCTGGATGCGGGCCAGTTTGGGATTGACCACCGTACCGCAGTCCACCACCGCCACATAGTCGATGAGCTCGACCTGGCCGGTCTCCTTGTCGACCTCGACCTCGGCAAAGCCGGCCACAAATGGCGGCGGCGACACCGGGCTGCCGAAGGTGGCGTAGCCGGTCAGCTGGCGCCGCCCGGGGCCGACCACCGACAGCTCGGCCAGCTTGGCCAGGCTGAGTTCGCGGCCGTCGGCCGCCCGCAGCGTCACCCCGTCGAAGGCGACCGCCGCCGGCTCGGTTCCGAGAACGCCGGCCGCCTCGGCGATAATCTTCGCCCGCAGCTCCTCGGCCGCCCTGACTGCCGCCATGCCGGTCACGTAGCTCGTGCTTGAGGCGTAGGAGCCCGCGTCGAAGGGCGACACGTCGGTATCGGCGGCGTGGACGCTGATGTTTTCGAGTTCGGTTTCCAGCACCTCGGCCGCCAGTTGGACAAGGATGGTGTCGCTGCCTGTTCCCATATCGGTCGAACCCGTGAGCAGCGTAAAGTTGCCGTCGTCGTTCAGCCTTATTTCGACCGAAGCGGTATCGACGTTGGCGATGCCCGACCCCTGCATGGTCACCGCCATGCCCACCGCCCGCACCTTCGACCCCAGGTCGCGGCGCGGATACTTGTCCTGCCAGCCGATGAGTTCCCGGCCGCGCTCGATGCAGCGGTCGAGGCTGGAGCTGCCCAGCGTGTGGCCGTGGTAGGCGGCCGTCGTCTCGCCGGCCTGGATTATATTCTGCCGCCGCAGCGCCCCCGGGTCCATCCCGAGGGCCTCGGCCAGCTTGTTGATCGTCGACTCGAGGGCGAAGGTGCCCTGGGTGGCCCCGTAGCCCCGCAGGGCCCCGCCCGGCAGCTTGTTGGTGTACACGGCGTGGCCGGCGTAGCGCACCGCCCGCGTCTTGCTGTACAGCGGCAGCGTCTTGTCGCCCGTCACCGCGAACACCGTCGGCGCGTGCTCGCCATAGGCCCCGGTGTCCGACAGACCTTCGATGTCGACCGCCCGGATGTAACCGTCGCGGTCGGCCCCCAGCCGCACCTTCAGCCGCATGGCGTGGCGGCTGGTGGTCGCCGAAAAGGTCTCCCGGCGGTCATAGACGATCTTGGCCGGCCGGCCGGTCTTCAGGGTCACCAAGGCCGCAAAGATCTCCACCGCCGCCGTCTGCTTGCCGCCGAAGCCGCCGCCGATCCGCGGCTTTATCACCCTGATCCGGCTGGCCGGCAGCTTGAAGGCCCGGGCCAGTTGCCGCCGGACATGGAAGGGTATCTGGGTCGAGCTGACCACCACCAGCCGGCCGGTGTGGTCGAGATAACTGTAGGCCCGGAAAGTCTCCATCATCGCATGGGCCTGAGCCTGGGTATAGTAGGTGCCCTCGACCACCACCGGACAGGCGGCCAGCTCGGCCTCCACGTCGCCGACCTCCGTTTTGTGGCTGGTGGCGATATTCCGCTGCTGGTCGAGGCCGATGTCGTAGTTGCAGTGGAGGTCGGCCTCCGGATGGACCACCGACCGGTGGCCGATGGCCTGCTCGAAGTCGAGCACCGGCTCGAGCACCTCGTACTCCACCTTGATAAGGGCCAGCGCCTGCGACGCCGTCCGCTCGTCGACCGCCGCCACCACCGCCACCTCGTCGCCGACATAGCGGACCCGGTCCTCGAGGATAAGCCGGTCGTAGGGCGACGGCTCGGGGTAGCTCTGGCCGGCCAGCGTGAACCTCACGCCCGGCACATCCTTGTGGGTAAGCACGCAGGCTACGCCCTCGAGGGCGGCAGCCGCCGAGGCGTCGATGCTCCTTATCAGCGCCGAGGCGTGAGGGCTGTGCAGCACCTTGACCACCAGGGCGCCCGCCGGCGCCAGGTCTTCTGTATATAAAGGCTTGCCGGTGGCAATGGCCATCCCGTCAAGCTTGGCAACGCCTTTGCCGACGAATTTCATACGTCGCTTTCCTCCAGATATTTCTTGACTGCCCGCAACTGGCCCATGTAGCCGGTGCAACGGCACAGATTGCCTTCAAGGTAGTGGGTGATCTCGGCCTCGGAAGGATTCTTCAGTTCCCGTTTCATCGCCAGCACGGTCATGATGAAGCCGGGGCTGCAAAAGCCGCACTGCTCGGCCCCCTCGGCCGTCAGAAAGCGGGCGAAGGCTTCGGCCTCGGCGGCCACGCCCTCGATGGTCGTTATCGCCTTGCCGGCCAGCCGCGCCGTCAGCGTGGCGCAGGACAACACCGGCGCCCCGTCCAGCCATACGGTACACAGGCCGCAGTTCGTCGTGTCGCAGCCCCGGCGGATGCTCAGCAGGCCGTAGCGCCGCAGGGTGTCGGCCAGGAACTCGTCGCTGGCCGCCTCGAGCACAGTCTTCTTGCCGTTGAGAATAACCTCTAACCGCATGCCAGCACCCCCTCGACCGACCGTTTGACCATCACCGCGGCCATCGCCTTACGGTAGGCCGCCGAGGCCTTGTTATTACCGCTGAATGCCAGTTCGTCGGCCGCCCTGGCTGCCACCGCCGCCGGCTCGGCGCCGGGCTCGCCCATAGCCGCCGAAGCCGTGCGGGCGATCTCGGCCTTCAGCGGCCTGGCCCCCACCGCTATCAGCCAGCGGCCTTCATGGCAGGAGGCCGCAGCGTTGATCAGCGGAAAATCGCTGGCCGAATTGCGCAGGCTCCGGTAAGCGGCCCGCCGGCCGTCACGGGCGATATAAAGCCTTGTCAGGATATCGCGGGGGAAGGGCCTGGCGAGAAACTCGCCGAGCGGCAGCCGCCCGCCTTTATAGAGCTCGACCTCGGTTTCCAGCACCAATAGCGCGGTGATCAGGTCGGAAAAGCCGAACTTGGCGTACACCGACGCCCCCACAGTCACCAGGTTGCGGAACTGGACGCCGATGACGTTGCCGACCGCCTGCGGCAGCAGGCCGCCGAAACACTCCCGGAAGGGCCGGTAAGTCTCGACCGCCCGGAAAGTGGCCATCGCCCCCAGCTCGAACCAGCCGTCGGTCTCGCGGATATAATCCAGGCCCAGCCGCGACAAGTCGATGGCTGTGCCGATCTTCTTGCCGCCGATCCGCAAAAAGGCGCCGCCGCCGATAAGCGTGTTGTCCGGCCGTTCGCCAAGAAGCCGGTAAGCCTCGGCCACCGTCGTCGGTTGCGCCAGATCTTCGCAAGTAAACATCCTGTCCATTCCTCCTGCATATACGCCGAAAATAAAAAATGACCCAGCGGAAACCTTCGCATAATAATAAGAAGAGCGAAACTTCCGCCGGGATGACTCCTGGCAGTGCTTTTCACTCGTAGCCGGCAATTTACGGTTGCCTGTAGAAACTTTTGGGCCGTATTCCCAAAAATATACGAGAATATTATATTTTTTGCCAAATCCAAAGGCTATTTGCCGATTATCCGTATTAATTATAAAGGGCCGGTCTGTATTTGGCAAGACAGGCCGGCCCAAAATTATACCTTACCGGCAACCGGCAGTCGCCGCCACACCGTGAGGCCTACCGCCAGCAGCATCAGGCCGATTGCCATAAAGATCGCGCCGATCCCTGTCCAGGCGCTGGCCGGGCCGCTTACGAGCGGGCCGATCAGCGACCCCAGCTGGTTGGCGCTCATCATCAGCCCGAAGGCCCGGCCGCGGAA
>JAEZLU010000003.1 GCA_023415075.1 Bacillota bacterium | reverse complement strand
ACCTGATCGAGATGGAATGCCCGTCCTGCCACGAAACGGTCGCCTTCGAAGCCGATCTCATCGACGAGGACGAAGATGCCGTCGAAGTGACTTGCCCCAACTGCGGCGCGGTTGTTTACGAAAGCTTACTGATTATGGATGACAATGACAGCGACGAGCAGATTGTCTTCCATCGCGGTGTCCATCCGGGCCTCTGAAGTAAGGTGCCCGCCAAAATCCCGGCCATCCGGGATTTTTTATTTTGCCCGGGCATAAAGTCGGGCCGTTGTCCATATCCATGTAAGGAAGGGAGCGGGATAAAGCCATGGGATGCGCCGTTGTCCTCCTTAATACCTTAATCCCGCTGCTGGCGCCGGCTGTGGCCGCCGTACTGCAGCAGGCGCCGTCATCCCTGATTAACCGGGCCAGCGAGCTGCGCCTGCGCTGCGGCCAACCGCTTATGGCGGTAGTCGGCGACGGCGACGTGTTTCTGACGGCGGCCGGCCGGCCGGTCGCCGTCGGTGAAAGCGCCTACTTCGTCAGTCCGGGCGATCTGGCCCAGACCATGCAGCTTATCAGTCGCAACTCGCTTTACGCTTTCGAAGAGGAACTGCGCCAGGGTTTTCTGACAGTGGCCGGCGGTCATCGCATCGGCCTGGCCGGTCAGGCCGTCCTGGCCGGGGGTGAACTGAGAACCCTGAAAAACATCAGCGCCATGAATATCCGCCTGGCCAGGGAAATCCACGGGGCGGCCGACAAGCTGGTTGCCCACGTCGTGGCCGGCCCGCGGCGCGTACTGAACACCCTGGTCATTTCGCCGCCCGGCTGCGGCAAAACAACACTGTTGCGTGATTTGATCCGCCAGCTTAGCTGCGGTGTATCCGCTCTGGGGTTTGCCGGCATCCAGGTGGGCGTGGTTGACGAACGTTCTGAACTTGCGGCCTGCCAGGACGGCGTTCCCACTGCAACCCTCGGGCCGCGGGCCGACGTGCTTGACGGCTGTCCCAAGGCGGTCGGCATGCTCATGCTCATCCGGTCGATGGCCCCGCGGGTAATCGTCACCGACGAACTGGGGCGGGCTGCCGACGCCGCCGCCGTTCGCGAAGCTCTTCATGCCGGGGTCAGCGTCGTAACAAGTGTTCACGGCCGCGGCCGGGCCGACGTCGCCGGCCGGCCCTTTGTAGGCGAACTGGTGCGGGACAAGTGTTTCGATCGTTATATAATTCTCGGCGACACACCGGTCGCCGGCACGGTCGACGAGATCGCCGACAGCGCCGGCGAGGTAATATATCGCCGGCTCCAGGGGGTGAAGGCATGTGGGTGAAACTTGTGGGCAGCGGCCTCATAATTGCTGCCGGCACGGCCATCGGCTTTTCGCTGGCCGGCCGCTACAGTGAGCGGCCACGCCAGCTTCGCCAGTTGATCGGCGGCCTGGCGGCCCTCAGTTCGTATATCGGCTACGGGTCGCTGCCGCTGGCCGAGGCCCTTACCCGCGCCGCCGCCGGCCTCGATGGGCCGGTTGGCGACCTTTTTCACCAGACGGCGGCAATCATCGCCGACCGCGGCTGGCTGAGTCCGCGGGCCGCGTTTGAAGAAGCCATGGCTGCGGCCGGTTCCAGGCTGGCCTGGTACCGGGCGGAAGGCGAAGTGCTGCTGCAATTGGCCGCCAACCTTGGGTCAACCAGCCGGGAGGAACAGCAAAAACAACTGGCAATGGCGGTCGAAGAGCTGCGGCAAATTGAACTCGAGGCGCTGCGGCTGCGGGACGCCAACGTTAAAATGTACCGTTATCTGGGTATCTGCGGCGCCCTGGCCGTTGTCATACTGCTGATCTGAGAAAGGAGCGAGGCCTTTTGAGTCTGGACCTGCTGTTCAAGATCGCCGGTGTAGGCATCCTTATTTCCGTTTTTCATACCGCCCTCAAGCAAGCCGGCAAGGAAGACATGGCCCACCTCTGCACCCTGGCCGGCTTTACCATCGTTCTCGTGTGGGTTGTGCAGCTTCTCGGCCAGCTGTTCACAACCGTCCAGAGTGTGTTCAAGCTCTATTGAGGAGTGGCGCCATGGAAATCATCCAGATCGTCGGCCTCGGATTCATCGTAACCCTGCTAAGCCTGATCATTCGCAGCCAGCGGCCGGAGATCGCCGTCCAGATAAGCATCACCCTGGCGACAATCATCTTTCTTCTGGTACTCGCGAAAATCAACGTCATCCTCAACCTCTTCCGCGATCTGGCGGAAAAAGCCAGCGTGAATCAGGCTTACCTCAATACCCTGCTCAAGATAATCGGCATCGCCTACATAACCGAGTTCGGCGCCCAGGTGTGCCGCGACGCCGGCGAAGGGGCGGTGGCCGGGAAAATCGAGTTTGCCGGCAAGGTGTTGGTAATGGTCATGGCGATACCGATAATCGCCCTTGTGCTCGAGACCATCGTCCGCCTGATGCCGTGAGGTGGGGCCATGCGAATTGCCGTTATCGCCATCATGCTGCTGCTGTCAGCAGCCGGCCTGGCAGTTGCCGCTCCCGCCGGCGACCCTGTCAGCGAACTGACCGGGGTCATTTCCTGGGAGGAAGTAAACAACTTCATAACCAGGATCAACCGCGAACTGAACGAGGATATTCCCCTTTTGAGCGGCGACACCGTCAGAAACATCGCCAGTCGGGGTTTCAGCCTCGACTGGGAGGGAATAAAGCAGAGTTTCCTGGCCCGGCTGTTCAAGGAAGTGACCGCCAACATCCATTTGCTCGGCAAGCTCCTCTTCCTGGCCGTGCTGTGCGTGCTGCTGCAGAATTTGCAAAGCTCATTTGAGGGTTCAACCATCTCCGTCCTGGCCTACAACATCTGCTACATCTTTCTGGCGGTAATCGCCCTGACCGCCTTTTACAACGCGCTGGCTTTGGCCCGGGCGGCTGTCGGCAATATGGTCGGCTTTATGGAGGCTCTCCTGCCGCTCGTTATCTCTCTCCTGGCCGGGGTGGGGGCGGTGACCACCGCCGCCCTGTTCACGCCGCTCATGCTGTTCGTGGTCAACACAGTCAGCGTCGTTGTCAAAGACTTAGTGCTGCCACTTTTTCTGTTCGCGGCCGTCCTCCAGTGCGTCAACCTGCTGGCCGGCAAGTACCAGGTAAAGAACCTGTCCGGCCTGCTCCGCCAGATCGGCGTGGCCGCCCTCGGCCTGACCATGGTGGTGTTCGTCGGCATTATAACCGTCCAGGGAGTGGCCGGCGGCGTGGCCGACGGGGTGGCCCTGCGCACCGCCAAATATGCTACCGGCACCTTTATCCCGGTGCTGGGGAAAATGTTCGTCGACACGGTCGAAATGGTCATGGGGGCCTCACTGCTCCTGAAAAACGCCATCGGCCTGTTCGGTATCGTAACCGTGCTGACCATCTGTGCCTTCCCGCTTATTAAGCTGGCTTCGCTGATTTTCGTCATCAAGCTGGCCGGGGCCCTCATTGAACCGATGGGCGACGAGCGGATGGCCAAATGCCTTGACGGTATGGGCGACAACCTGATACTAGTGTTCGGCGCTGTTCTGGCGGTCGCCATCATGTTTTTCCTGGCGATCACTATCATCATCGGCGTCGGCAGCGTGACAATGATGCTGCGGTAATGGGAGATGGAGCTATGCTGGCCGCCGTCGGCGAGTGGCTGAAAAACATTGTCCTGGTGGTGCTGTTCGCATCCTTTCTCGACCTGCTGCTGCCTTCGAGCGGTATGCAGCGCTTTGTGCGGGTCATTCTCGGCCTCTTAATCCTGCTGGCCGTCCTCAGCCCGGTTATTGATCTCCTTCAGGGCCGGCTGGTGCCGGAGCCGCTGCCCGCCCTCAGCGGCCAGACAAAGGCGGCCGGCGAAAAGGTGGCCGACGGCGTCCAGCGGGTGGTGCGCGAACGCGACCGGCTGGCAGTCGAGCAGTACAAAAAGGACCTGGCCCGGCAGATGCGGGCGGTGGTCATGGCGGTGGACGGCGTTGCCGACGCCCGGGTGTCGGTGGAACTGGCCCAGGCGGTCGCCGAACGGCCCGGTGCCGTTGCCAGAGTAATCGTCGACGTACTGCCCGGACCGGCGGCCGAAGACCGTAAGGTGGCCAAAGTGGAAATCGGCCAGGCTGCCGACCGCCGGGACGGTGAACTGAGGGCGGTCGTCCGCGACAAAGTTGTCAGAACGGTTTGCGAGCTGTATCAGCTGTCGGCCGGACAGGTTGAAGTCCGCAAAATGAACTGAAGGAGGCGGCATGATGAATCTATTCGAGGGTATGGTGGCGTCTACGCGAAAAATCTGGCCGCTACGGCTTTTCCGGGAGGGGGTGCTCAGCCCCCGCCTGCTGCTCCTGGGACTTGCGGGCCTGTTTCTGCTGGTAGCCGGCAGCCTGTTCGACTCCTTGCCTGAGCGCAAACCCACACCGGTGGCGCCGGAAGCGGCCCGCAGTCCGGCGGCCGTCGCCCGCAGTTATGAAGAAATCCTCGAAGGCAAACTGGCCAACTTGCTGTCCCAGGTTAAGGGAGCGGGGGCGGTGGCGGTGAGCATAACCCTGGAAAACGGCAGCGCCCAGGAGTACGCCAAGAATCTGACCAAGGAGAACCGGGTAATCCAGGAGCGGGACACCGGCGGCGGCCTGAGGACGACCACCGAGACCAAGGAAAACGAGCAGGTGCTTTTGAGCCGCGAGAACGGCGTCGACCGGCCGGTGACGGTACGGGAGGTAAAGCCGGCGGTCAAAGGGGTACTGGTGATTGCCGAGGGGGCCGGCGACTCGGTCGTCAAAGCCAACCTGACCAGAGCGGTGGAAGCCGGCTTGGGCGTGCCTGCCTACCGGATCACGGTGTTACCGCAACGAAAGTGAGGATGAAGGCATGCGAGTGATTTCTGTACGGAAACTCCGGCGGGCTTTGGTTATGCTGGCCGGCCTGGTCGTAGTCGCAGTAGTGGCGGCGGGCATTTACGGCTATGGGCGCGAATACCGCAGCGTCAGGGTGGACCGCTCCACCGCCATGCAGGTCGTGCGGCCGATGAGCGAAGCTGTCAGCCCGCCGGTCAACGACTTTTTCACCGAATACCGGCTGGAGAGGGAGCGGGTCCGTAGCGAGCGGTCCGACGTCCTGCGGGATATGCTGCGAACAGCAAAAACCGACGAGACCCGCGGCAAAGCCCAGGAAGCCATGCTGCGGCTGGTGCTCGAAAAGCAGCGGGAGACCGAAATCGAGAACCTGATAAAGGCGCGCGGGTTTGCCGACGCCCTGGTATTCATGCGGGAGAGCTCGGTGAGCGCGGTAGTGCGGGCGCCGACGCTGACGCGGGAAGAGGTCGTCCAGGTAGCTGACGTCATTAGCCGGGTGGCCGGGGTGCGGGCCGAAGATATAACCATCAGTGCCAAACCATGACAAGCCGCTTGCGGGCGGCTTTTTCGTTATATTTGCCTGCAAGCGGCGATTTATTTGCTAAGCAGCGGAAAACTCTGGTATAATAATACCGTTATAAAATGTCGCCGCAATCATATATTTGTTATAATCCGGATTATGGGGAGGTGCGCCTGTGGATAAACGGCTGGAGAGGACCGAGCATAGTGATGCCGGCTCGATACGGATTGCCGACGAGGTGGTTGGCATAATCGCCGGCATGGCGGCAACCGAGGTTGCCGGCGTGGCCGGTATGAGCGGCGGCTTGGTAGGCGGCATTGCCGAGATGCTCGGCAAGCGGAATCTTTCCAAAGGCGTCAAGGTGGAAGTAGGCGAACGGGAAGCTGCAGTTGACCTTTTCATCATTGCCGAATACGGGGTGCGGATCCCCGATGTTGCCCTGCAGGTGCAGGAAAATGTCAAGAAGGCCATCGAGTCCATGACCGGGCTTGATGTCGTCGAAGTGAATATCCATGTCCAGGGTGTGGGCTTTGCCCCCGAGGAAAAGGACGAAGATGTTCGCGTGCGCTAGAAAGGAGTAAGTATGGGGATATTTGACCGGATAATCCTCACAATTTACACATTTTTGCTGGCGTTTTTGTCGCTGGGGGTTATCTTGATAGCCCTCCGGCTTATTCCTTTGGACGCAGTGTGGACAAGCGTTGCCAGCATGTACGGCCAGTGGGAGGCCGGCCTGGTGGCGGCGGTGTTCTTCCTTGTCAGCATCCGGCTGCTGTTGGCCGGTCTGCGCTCCCGCCGCGGCAAGAACGCCATCATCCACCACAACGAGATGGGCGACGTCCATATTTCGATCGGCGCGGTCGAAAATCTGGTAGAGAAAGCGGCCCGCCATGTGCGCGGCGTCCGCGGCATCAAGGTGGCGGCCGAGCACACCGCCGGCGGCCTCAAGTTGCGCCTTAAGGCGATAATCAGCCCCGAGAGCAACGTACCCACCGTGACCGCCGAAATTCAGAAACGGGTCAACGAATATATCCAGAACACCGTCGGTATCGAGCTCACCGATATGCACGTATATGTCGAGAACATCTCCAACGACTTCAAGTCCAAGCACCGGGTCGAATAGGAGGGGCACAATGGACCGCACATTGCTTGAGGAGATATGGCAAAATCACAGCGGCAAGATTGTCGGTGTCCTTGTCGGCTTCTTTCTCGGCGTACTGATAATCCTTCTGGGGTTTTTCCAGACCCTTTTCGTCATGCTCTGCGTCATCGCCGGATTTGTTGTTGGCAAACGTATCGACGAAAAGGAAGATCTTATGGATATTTTGGACAAACTATTGCCGCCCGGATACCACAGGTGATTATACGGAGGACATTACATGAGCCGCAGACAGGCCAGGGAAATGGCCCTGCAGACCTTATACCAACTTGATTTCAACCCGACTGAGCCGGAGTCGGCGCTGGCCGCGGCGGTCGAAGAGGCCGGCGCTGTCGACGAAAAGACCCGCGTCTATGCCACCGGTCTTGTTCGGGGCGCCTTGGCTAACCGCCAGGCCATTGACGATGTTATCAGCCGCGTATCGTCCGAGTGGCGGCTCGAGCGCATGGCCAGCGTCGACCGCAACATCGCCAGGATCGCCATATTCGAAATGCGGTTCAGCGACGAGAACCTGTCGGCCAATGTCGTCATCAACGAGGCGGTCGAGCTTGCCAAGACTTTCGGCACCGACGACTCTAGCCGCTTCGTCAACGGCATCCTCGGGTCGCTTGTCAAGAACAAAGAGCCGCGATGAAGCTTTTCCTGGGTCTCGATACCAGCTGCTACACCACATCGGTTGCCCTGCTAGCCGAAGACGGTCGGCTGGTAGCCGACGAACGGCGACCGCTGGCCGTTAAGCCCGGCGGCCGGGGACTGGCGCAGTCGGAGATGGTTTTTCAACATACCCGCAGTCTGCCTGACCTTTTCACCGCCGCTGCGGCCAAGGCAGGCGGGACTGTAGAACTTGTGGCGGTGGCCGCGTCCGGTCAGCCGCGCCCCCAGCCGGATTCATACATGCCGGCTTTTTTGGTTGGCGCCGGCTACGGGCGGGTGTTAGCCTTGGCCCAGGCCGCTCCGTACCACGAAATCAGCCACCAGGAGAACCATATCCTGGCCGGCATGTGGTCGGCCGGCGGTCCGGCCGCCGGTGACTTTTTGGCTCTCCATGTCTCCGGCGGCACCACCGAGATCACCCGGGTGGCCAGGAAAGCCGGCCGCCTGGCGGTCGAACTCCTGGGCGGCAGCGTCGACATCGCCGCCGGCCAGCTCATCGACCGGGTCGGCGTCGCTCTCAACCTACCCTTTCCTGCCGGTCCCCACCTTGAGCGACTGGCTGCCGGCGGCCACGACCGGCCGACCGCCGTGCCGGTATCCGTCAAGGGCCTCAAGCTGAGCTTCGCCGGTCCCGAAACCCAGGCCCGCCGGCTGCTGGCCCGGGGCGAGAGTCCGACCGCCGTGGCTGCCGGCATCGAGCTTGCCGTCGCCGCCTCGCTGGAAAAACTAATCGCCGCGGCGTTGGCCGCCAGCGGCCTTAAAGACGTAATGCTGGTGGGCGGCGTGCTTGCCAATGCCTTTATCCGCGGCCATCTTAACGCCGTCTTTGCCGCCACCGGGGTTAACCTCTATTTTCCCCGGCCCCAGCTCAGCGGCGACAACGCCGTGGGCGCCGCTTTTTTCGCTTTGACCCGGAGCACTACTATTTCCGCTGCCGCATATGATACATAAACCATGTGCGGAGGTGGCGTTATGCTGCTGTATATCCTGGGCGGCGCGGTCATCGGTGCGGTTATCGGCCATATTATCCCGCCCGGCTCATTGTTCTGGTTCGCGGTCGGCGCCGTCAGCGGCTGCCTGGCCCAGCAGCTGTGGGGCCGACGCTTCTGAGCTGTCAGACTTGCCGTCTGTTTTTTTTTGCCCGGCTATTGTATGATTAGGATATAACGTCCGAAAGGTGATTTTTTTGGCAATACTTAGCGTAGGCGCCGTCACCCGCTACATCAAGGGTCTGTTCGAACAGGACGACCAGCTAACCGATGTGCTGGTGCGGGGCGAGATATCGAATTTCAAACGCCATTATTCCGGCCACTGCTATTTCACCCTCAAGGACAGCGAGGCCACCCTGCGGGCGGTTATGTTCCGCGGCCGGGCCCAGCTCCTAAGGTTCGAGCCGAAGGACGGCTTCAAGGTGATTGCCGGCGGCCAGATCTCGGTGTTCGAGCGCGACGGCCAGTACCAGCTGTATGTCGACCAGTTGATCCCCGAGGGGGTGGGCGAGCTCAGCCTCGCCTTCGCCCAGCTTAAGGACAAGCTGGCGGCCGAGGGCCTGTTCGACGAGGCCCGCAAGCGGCCGTTGCCGCTGCTGCCGAAGGCGGTGGGGCTAGTGACCTCACCCACCGGGGCGGCCGTGCGCGACATCGTCACCGTGGCCAAGCGCCGCCATCCCGGCGTGCAGCTCGTGTTGCTGCCGGTACAGGTCCAGGGGCCGGAGGCCCCGGCCCAGATCGCCGCCGCCGTCAAAACGCTGAGTCGTCTGAGCGAGGTAGACGTTATCATTGTCGGCCGCGGCGGCGGCAGCATCGAGGAACTGTGGGCCTTCAACGACGAAGCGGTCGTGCGGGCCATAGCCGCCTCAGCCATTCCGGTCGTATCGGCCGTCGGTCACCAGACCGACTACACGCTGGCCGATTTCGCGGCCGACCGCCGGGCGGCCACGCCGTCGCAGGCCGCCGAACTGGTGGTGCCTGACGTCAAGGAACTCACCAAATACATCGGCACACTGCGCGGCCTGCTTGAGACTTACACCACCGGCCTGGTGGCCGGCGGCCGCAGCCGACTGAACGCCTGCCTGGCCAGCCGGGTTTTCCGTCAGCCGGACCACCTGCTGGCCGCCAAGCGGCAGGCGGTTGACTGGTACATCCAGCGGCTGCAGCAGGCCCTCAAAGACACGCTGGTGGCCAAACGGCACGGTCTCAAGCTGGCGGCCGGCAAACTGGCGATGCTCGACCCGCTGGCGGTGCTGGCCCGCGGTTACAGCCTGACCCGCACGCCCGAAGGCCAGGTAGTCAAACAGGCCGCCGATGTCGCCGTCGGCCAGTTTCTCGAGGTCGTGCTGGCCAAAGGCCGGCTGGATGTGGAAGTAGTATGGGCGGAGGAGGAGTACGATGGCACGAAAAAAGGACCCCGGCCAGGACGTATGTTTTGAAGAAGCGCTAGGCAAATTAGAAATGATCGTGAAAGAACTGGAAAAGGGGGAGCTGCCGCTCGAAGAGGCTCTGACCCGATTCGCCGAAGGGGTGAGCCTGTCGAAGCTATGCCTCGGCAAACTGAGCGCGGCCGACGAGGCCATCGACAAGATAATCCGCGAGGAAAAGGGCCAGCTGGCCGAGTACCCACTCAAGATGCAGGAGGACGAATGATGCTGAAAGAGTATAGCCGCCGGCAGGCGGCCATTGTCGATAAAACGTTGGACGAGCTTATGCCGGCCGATAACTATCCGCCCGAAATCTTCGCGGCTATGCGCTACAGCCTATTCGCCGGCGGCAAACGGCTGCGGCCGATTCTCCTGATGGCGGCCGCCGACGCGGCCGGCGGCGACGGCCGCAACTATCTGCCGGTGGCCTGCGCCCTCGAGATGATTCATACTTATTCGCTCATCCACGACGATCTGCCGGCGATGGACGACGACGACTACCGACGGGGCAAGCCGACCAACCACAAGGTCTACGGCGAAGGCATGGCCATTTTGGCCGGCGACGGCTTGTTAACCGCCGCCTTTGAGGCCATGCTCCGGCAGACCGGGGTTGAGCCGGCAACCCTCCTGCAGGTCGCCCGCGAGGTCGCCGAAGGCGCCGGGGCCGGCGGCATGGTGGGCGGCCAGGCAGTCGACCTCCTGTCCGAAGGCCAGGCGATCGATGCCGACACTCTGCGGTTCATGCACCGGGCCAAAACCGGGGCCCTTTTCAAGGCGGCCATCAGAGCCGGGGCCATCCTCGCCGGAGCGTCGCCGGAAAAACTGGCGGCCCTCACCGAGTATGCCGAACAGTTCGGACTGGCCTTTCAGATAACCGACGACATTCTTGACGTCACCGGTGATGAGGCCAAGCTTGGCAAACCGGTCGGCAGCGACGTCAAAAACGACAAGGTCACTTATGTGTCGCTTTACAGCCTGGACGGCGCAAAAAAACTGGCCGCCGAGGCGCTGGCCGCAGCTACGGGCGCCCTGACCGCCTTCGGGCCGGAAGCGGCCGTCCTGCGGGAAATGTTGGAGTATCTACTGACACGCGATAGCTGAGGTGGTGGCTATGGCCGAACTTATCGCCGCCCTGGGGAAAAACATTGTCCTGATGACGGCGATTACTGCCTGGTTTCTAGCCCAAATTCTCAAAACGATCACTTCCTTCTGGAAACAGCGGGAATTCAAGGCCGAGCGGCTGGTGGGGGCCGGCGGCATGCCGAGTTCACATACCTCGCTGGTGGTGAGCCTGGCGGCGGCGGTAGCCCTGCGGGACGGCCTCGAGTCGCCGCTGTTTGCCGTGGCTACCGTTCTGGCCGGCATCGTCATGTACGACGCCGCCGGCGTGCGCCGGGCGGCCGGCAAGCAGGCCAAGGTGCTTAACAAGCTGGTGCGGGAGATGCGGGTCGAGCATACCGTCAAAGACAGCCGCCTGAAAGAGCTGCTTGGCCACACGCCGCTCGAGGTACTGGCCGGCGCTCTGCTGGGCGTCACGGTTGCTTATGTCTTCAGCAGATTTTACTGACGCCAAACCGGCCATATTATGGTATAATATAAAAGTAATCCGCATAATTATGCTTTGCTTTTGAAAAGAGGGGAACCCTGGTTGGAGACTGTACTGGCAGGTATCAACGGTCCACAGGATGTTAAAAACCTATCATCGGCGCAACTGGAAAAGCTCGCAGGAGAAATCCGCGGGCTTCTTGTACATACGGTGGCCCAAACAGGCGGCCATTTGGCGCCCAATCTCGGGGTGGTCGAACTGACCATCGCCCTTCACCGGGTTTTCGACAGCCCGCGTGACAAGATTATCTGGGACGTCGGCCATCAGGCTTATGTCCACAAAATCCTCACCGGCCGGCGGGACTGCTTCGCCAGCCTCCGTCAGTACGGCGGCATCAGCGGTTTTCCTAAACGGTCCGAGAGCCAGCACGACATTTTTGGCACCGGCCATTCCAGTACCTCGATCTCGGCGGCCCTCGGAGTGGCCCTGGCCCGCGACCTGGCCGGCGACAAGCATCAGGTGGTGGCCGTCATCGGCGACGGTTCGCTGACCGGCGGCCAGGCCTACGAGGCTATGAATCACGTCGGCCACCTCGCCACTAAAATGACAGTTATCGTCAACGACAACGAGATGTCGATCGCCCGCAACGTCGGCGCCATATCCGAATACCTGGCGAAAATCCGCACAGACCCGGCCTATTTCAAGGTCAAGAGCGATATCGACTATCTTCTGAAACGCATCCCGGCCATCGGCGAGCGGGTAGCCCAGACGGTGGAACGGGTCAAGGACAGCGTAAAATACCTGGTGGTGCCGGGCATGCTGTTCGAGGAACTCGGCTTCACCTACCTCGGGCCGATCGACGGTCACAACCTGGCCTCGCTCACCGAGGTCCTGCAAAAAACCAAGAACATGCAGGGCCCGGTCCTCGTTCATGTCATCACCTGCAAAGGCAAAGGTTACCAACCCGCCGAATGCAACGCCGACAAATTCCATGGAATCGGGCCTTTCTGCGTCGAGTCGGGCGAGGTCATAAAAAACGGCAACAAGCCTAGCTACACCGAAATTTTCGGCGACGCCCTGGTAGAGGTGGCGGCAATCAACCCGGCGGTCGTGGCGATAACTGCGGCCATGCCGGCGGGCACCGGTGTCACCAAGTTCGCCGGCCGCTTTCCCGAGCGCTTTTTCGACGTCGGCATCGCCGAGCCCCATGCCGTTACTCTGGCCGCCGGCCTGGCTGCAGAGGGCAGGCGGCCGGTGGTGGCCGTATACTCGACCTTCATCCAGCGGGCCTACGACCAAATCCTGCACGACGTCTGCCTGCAGAACCTGCCGGTAGTCTTCGCCCTCGACAGGTCCGGCCTGGTCGGCGAGGACGGGCCCACGCACCACGGTGTATTCGACCTGTCTTTCCTGCGGAATATCCCCAATCTGACGATAATGGCGCCTAAAGACGAAAACGAGCTGCGCCGTATGCTATACACTGCGGTCGCCCTCGACGGGCCGGCGGTAATTCGCTATCCCCGTGGCGGCGGCCCAGGCGTCAAGACGACCGAGCCGCTCGTGAAGCTCGAAGTGGGCCGGGCTGAGGAACTCCGCCCCGGCAAGGACGTCGTGCTGCTGGCAGTCGGCGACATGAACGCACCCTGCCTGGCGGCTGCCGACCTGCTGGCCCGCCAGGGGATAGCCGCCGCCGTCGTCAACGCCCGCTTCGTCAAACCGCTTGACGAGCAGCTGCTGCGCCGGCTGGCCCGTGACGTAGGCGTCATCGTTACCGTCGAGGACAACGTCCTGGCCGGCGGCTTCGGCGCAGCCGTCCTCGAATATATAAACAGCCAGAATCTCAACTGGGTCAAACTTTTCCGGGTCGGTCTGCCCGATAAATTCA
>JAEZLU010000061.1 GCA_023415075.1 Bacillota bacterium | reverse complement strand
TTAGCTCGAGGCGCCGTTCGGCCAGGACGGCCTCGGCGGAGTATACGCCGGCGGTGCTCAGGCCAAGGGCGGCAGCCGGCACGGCTATCAGGCTGTTGCGCAGGAAGGACCGTCTTGTGAGCAGCGGGCCGGCAGCCGCCCCTTCGGCGGCCGGAACGCTCAATGGCGCCGCCAGCCGGTGGCCGAGGAACAGGAGCGGCAGGAGGATGAGCATCAGCACCTGGGCGGTTAGCCAGGCGAAGCCGCAGTAGGCAAGGTAGCGGTACCAGTCAGGCAGGAGCAGCCAGGGGGAGACGCGGGTCGACCAGGAGAGGGTGATCAAGAGGACGGCGAGGGCGGTCAGTCCCCAGAAAGCGTAAGCGGCGGCCGGCCGGCGGAATTGGGGCGTCCAGCGGACCAGCAGCCGGTAATTTAGCCAGCTGATAAACAGAATAACGCCAAGGACGATGAAGGGAAAGTAAATGTTGCGCATGTTTTCCTCCCGAGAATTGCAGCGAATAGGCTATATATTTATTTGGTTGTGGCCGGCGATTCTCCTTCATTGACAAGCTGGCGGCGGCAGTGCATGGGCGGGGTTTCATATAGTGAAATAATGTGCCGTCTTCCGGAATTTACGCAGGAATTTTCTTGGATATATAGTAAGAGTATCAATTGAGTTCTAATATGTGGTATCGTGTTTTACAATGTGAAACGGAGAGAGGGCATGGAGAAGAATTTTCTGGGTGTACAAGTACTGCAACGGGCCATGGATGTCCTGGATGTGATCGGCAGCAGTTCCGAGCCGGTTAGTCTCAAGGCGATAACCGAAAGGGTGGAGCTGCCCAAGTCGACTGTTTACCGTATTTTGTCCAACCTCGAGTCGCGAGGTTATGTTTGCTGCGGCAACGACGGCGGCTATCGCCTCGGGCTCACGTTTTTCACGCTGGGGCAGCGGGCGGAAAAGGGTTTTGAGCTCAAACGGCTGGTCAGGCCGTTTATGGCCAAACTCAACCAGTTTACCTGCGAGTCGGTCCATCTCGGTGTGCTGGCCCGTAACCGAGTGCTGTACCTCGACTCGATCGACAGCCCGAACACCATCAGGCTGGTAGCCCAGATCGGCGGCACCAACGCCGTTCACTGCACTTCTCTCGGCAAAGCTCTTCTCATCATCCACAGTGACGAGGAGATTGTCCAGATCCTCGCCGAGGCCGGTATGGAGCGGCGTAACCAGCACACGCTGGTGACGCCGGAGGCTTTCCTGAAGGAGATGGAGGCAGTACGCCGGTGCGGCTATGCCTTCGACGACCGCGAAAGCAACGACGAGTGCTTCTGCGTCGGCGCCCCCATCTTCAACCATCTCGGCCAGGTGATCGCCGCCATCAGCGTATCCGGCCCGGTTTCGCGGGTTTCCCGGCGGATAGGGGAGACGAGCATCGTTCCCCGCCTGCTGGAAGCCACGCGGACAATATCGAAATCGCTCGGATACGCCGACGCCTGCGCGGCGACTGTAGACAGGAGGTGAAACCGCCGCTAATAAGCCGTCGCCGTTATCTCAACCGCAAATTGAAGGGGGATTTCGTTTCGTGAAGACTTTTGGCAAAACCAAACTGATTGCTATTATCGCTCTGGTCGCTTTTGCCCTCACCCTTATCCTCGCTGGCTGCGGCGGCCAGAAGCAACAGGCCTCACAGCAAGCGCAGGGACCGAAATACAAGCTGAAGTTCGCCACCCAGCTGCCGGAAACACATCCGGTCGCGGCCGCGGCGATTATCTTCGCTCAGAAGGTCAAGGAAAAGAGCAAGGGTGAAATCGAAGTAACCGTATTCAACAATGGAACGCTGGGTCAGGAGCGCGACCTTATCGAAGGCATGAAGCTCGGCACCATCGACATGGCCAACGTCAACGCCGCCCTCATGACAAGCTTCGCGCCGCGCTGGCAGGTATTCAGCCTCCCGTACATCTTCCAGTCGGAAGAGCATATGTACAAAGTGGTCAACGGCTCTATCGGCCAGGATCTGTTCAAAGAGCTCGAGAAGAGCGGTCTCAAAGGCATGACCTATCAGTGGAGCGGTTTCCGCAGCATCACCGCCAAAAAACCGGTCAATACGCCTGAGGACATGCATGGACTGAAGATTCGCTCCATGCCTGCCAAGATAATGGTTGACTCCATCAACGCGATGGGCGGCATCGCCACCCCGATGGATCAGGGCGCTGTTTACAACGCCCTCCAATCCGGCGTGCTCGACGGCTGGGAGAACAATCCCTTCACCGTTGCTTCTTTCAAAATGAACGAGGTCTGCCCGAATTTCTCCTACACCAATCACTTCGCCACCCCGAACATCATTCTCATGAGCCTCAAATCGTGGGAGAAGCTGCCGCCTGAAGCGCAGAAAATCCTTATGGAAGTAGCCGCGGAGAACCAGAAGGACGAGGCCGATATATTCAATAAAGGCGAAAAAGAAGTCGTCGAAAAACTCAAAGCTCAGGGCATGAAGTTCAACACTGTCGACACCAAACCTTTCTACGAGCGGGTCAAGCCGGTCTGGAAATCGGTTGAGGATATTGTCGGCAAACAACTCCTCGACGATATTGACAAGCTGCGCACGAAATAAATCCTGACGAGCACAACGATTCGCCAAAGCTTCTTGCGGGTGCGCGCCTGCGGTTTTTAGCTGCCGGCGCGCCCCGCGATTTGGCCTCCGGGCCGCTTGGCGGCATTTCCCTACTTTTTCGGGGAGGATGTATATGACTTCAATACTACGTATAATCAGTGACAAGGTTAATGTGGCGGCCCGCAGCCTACTGGTGGTGGCGGCTTTCACCATGGTTACCGCCGTTTTTTTGCAAGTCATTTTCCGCTATGTACTCAAGGCGCCGCTTTCCTGGTCCGAGGAACTGGCCCGCTACACTTTTATGTGGACCACCTTCCTGGGGGCTTCGGTGGCCCTGCGCAGTAACTCCCTTCCGAATATAACGCTGGGACTGAAATACTTCCCGGCTAAAATTCGTCCATACCTGTATCTTTTCACTAGCGCCTTGTCGACAATCTTCTGCTATCATTTTATCGTTTACGGCACTCAGCTGACGATTGCCGGCCTGCCGGACAAGTCGCCCGGCCTGGACTTCACCATTGCCTGGGCTTATGCGGCTTTGCCGATCGGTGGCGCCTTCATGCTGATCCACCTTCTTTATTTAGCGGCCTCCGAGTCCGAAGAGAAGGGCCTGAACCCGCTCATGGGGCTGGTAATTGTTATCGCCATCGCCGGCGGCCTTGATTTCCTCTACAGCCAGCCTATACCCGGCCTTAATTATCTGCTGGTCGCGCTCCTGCTGCTGTTTTTCGCGATGGGGGTGCCGATCGCCATCTCCCTGGCCCTGCTTACGGTGGTGGCTTTCTCATCGCTCGGCGACTTTCCGCTGACGGTCATTCCGCAACGGATGTTCGTCGGCCTCGATTCGTTCACCCTGATGGCTGTGCCGTTCTTCATGCTGGCCGGAGCGATCATGCACTCCGGCGGTATCGCCTTAAGACTAGTAAACTTCGCCAGCGCCCTGGTCGGCTGGATTCGCGGCGGTCTGATACCGGCCAACGTCATAGCCAGCGTCATTTTTGCTGACATGTCCGGCTCGGCCGCGTCCGACACCGCGGCCATCGGCAACGTCATGCTGCCAGGGATGATCAAGCGGGGCTACGAACGCAACTTCGTCACCGCCCTGCAGTCGGCGGCCGGTTCGCTCGGCGTCCAATTCCCGCCGAGTTCGGGCATGCTGCTGTACGCCTTCGTTGCCAACGTATCGGTGGCCCACTTGTTCATGGCCTCCTTCGTTCCCGGCTTCATGGTTGCCTTCACATTTGCGGCAACCGGTCTCATCATTGCCCGCCGGCACAACTACCCGGCCGAGCCGTGGGTAGGCTTTGGGCCGCTGGCCAAGGCGTTCATCGATTCGATCTGGGCTCTTCTGGCGCCGATAATCATTCTCGGCGGCATCCTCGGCGGCATTTTCACGCCGACCGAAGCCGGCGTTATCGCCGTCGTCTACAGTCTTATTGTCAGCATTTTCTTTTACAAGGAATTGCCGCTGGCAAAAATGCCTGATGTAATTACCACCGGGGCCATCAATACTTCCAGGGTCATGTTCATCGCCTCGTCTGGCATGCTGCTCGGCTGGTACCTGGCTTCCCAGCAGATACCCCAGGAGATTGCCGCCGAACTGTTCACGATAACCAAGGATCCGTTCTGGCTGCTGGTCATTGTCAACCTGTTCCTGATCGCCATTCACACCGTGCTGGAGACCGGCACCACCATCCTGGTCGTTATACCGATTATCCTGCCGGCGTTACTGGCCGCCGGGGTCGATCCTATCCACTTCGGCATAATCGTCGCCATCAACTCGGCCCTTGGTATGATCTTACCGCCAATCGGCATCTGTCTGTTCGTTTCCTCGGCCATTACCAATATTACCCTTGAGGATGTCACCAAGGCGGTCTGGCCGTTCGCGCTGGCCAACCTCGTCATTCTCAGCTTGGTGACCGCCTGTCCCTGGGTCGTCAAAATATTGCCCAGTATGTTCGGCATGATAAAATAACGGCCGACTGCCGGCAGTATTGTGAAGAATAAGCGTTTCCGAAATGAGAGGAGGCCCAATAATGGATGTAAGGAACCCCGCCAATCCCCAGGATGCGATGCATTACACGACCGAGCGGTTGCGCCGCGATTTTCTCGTTCAGGAACTGTTTGTCCCCGGACAGGTGAAGATGGTCTACAGCCATTTCGACCGGATGATCGCCGGCGGCGCCTGTCCGACAGGCAAGCTCGCCCTCGAAGGCAGCAAGGAGCTGGCGGTCGAGTACTTCCTGCAGCGGCGGGAAATCGGCATTATCAACATCGGCCCGGCCGGCAAGGTGGTGGTCGACGGCACCGAGTACAAGCTGGCGAAGTCCGACGGCCTGTACATCGGCATGGGGGCCCGCGATGTCGCTTTCGACAGCGACGATCCGGCCCAGCCCGCCAAGTTCTACTTTGTCAGCGCCCCGGCCCACAAAACCTATCCGACAACCAAGATTCTCCTCAGCGACATCAAGCCGGCCGAGCTCGGCTCAATCAGCCAGTCCAACGAGCGGAAGATCTACAAGTACATCGTTCCGGGCGGCGTGCAGAGCTGCCAGCTGGTCATGGGCATGACCTGCCTGGCCCCCGGCAATATGTGGAACTCGATGCCCTGCCACACCCACGAGCGGCGGATGGAGATTTATTTCTATTTCGACATGCCGGCCGACGCCGTCGTTTTCCATATGATGGGCGAGCCGGAAGAGACCCGGCATGTCGTCATCCGCAACGAGGAGGCGGTCATCTCCCCGAGCTGGTCCATCCACTGCGGCGTGGGCACAAGCAACTACACCTTCATCTGGGGCATGGGCGGCGAGAATCAGAGCTTCGACGATATGGACCACGTCCCCATGACTAAGCTGAAATAGGTGAAAAGCAGCCGCAATTGGTAAGGAAGGGCAGGACTCCGAGGTGGCCGCCAAGCTGGCGGCTTCAGGCAGGCGCATTGGCCGCCGCGACTTTATCGGCGCCATCCGTGATCTGGGCAAGGCCGCCGGTATCCCTGAGGAGTTACCAAGGCTAGTTACGAAAAACGATATTAAGACAATATAGGAGGCGAATGTAATGATTCTCGACAAATTTTCCCTGGCCGGCAAGACGGCTATCGTCACCGGCGCAAGCCGCGGGCTGGGTGCCGGCATGGCTAAGGCCCTGGCCGAGGCGGGGGCCGATATCGTCGCCGTCGCCAGCAGCAGCCGCATCAACGAAACCGCCAGCGCCATCAGCGCCCTCGGCCGCAAGTCGGTGGCCGTCCAGCTCGATCTGACTGACGTCAAAAACGTTCCCAAGGTCATTGACGCGGCGATGAATAATTTCGGCAAAATCGACATTCTGATCAACTGCGCCGGCATAATCCGCCGGGCGCCGGCTGTCGAGTTTTCCGAAAAGGACTGGGACGACGTCATGAACGTTAACCTTAAGACACTGTTCTTCATGTGCCAGGGTGCCGCCAAACAGATGATGAAGCAGGGCAAGGGCAAAATCATCAATATCGCCTCGCTGTTGTCTTTCCAGGGCGGGATAATCGTTCCCTCGTACACTGCCAGCAAATCGGCCGTGGCCGGCGTCACCAAGGCACTGGCCAATGAGTGGGCCCCTCATGGCATCAACGTCAACGGCATCGCTCCCGGCTATATGGCCACCGAGATGACCGAAGCCCTCCAGAAGAGCGCCGAACGGGCCCCGGCCATCCTGGCCCGCATTCCCCAGGGCCGTTGGGGCACGCCGGAGGACATGCAAGGGGCGGCTGTTTACCTGGCCTCGGAAGCCTCCGATTACCTGCAGGGGCATATTATCGTTGTCGACGGCGGCTGGATGGGCCGCTAGGCGTCGGCGCGGCACGGCCCCGCCTGGTTAAGGGCCGAGAGCAAACGAAACAATCCGAGGAGGGGCTCAGCTGAATGAAAGCAGCAGTATTGTACGGTCCGCGCGACCTTAAGATTGTCGAGATGCCGATGCCGGTACTCACCGACGACGGAGTGCTCATCAAGGTGAAGGCCGTCGGCGTATGCGGCTCGGATGTCCATGCCTACCACGGCAAACTGGCCACCGTGGTCTATCCGCGGGTTATCGGCCACGAAGTAGTGGGCGAGGTCGTGGATGTCGGCAACAAAGTAACCAAATTCAAGGCCGGCGACCATGTGGTAATGGACCCTGTGGTGAGCTGCGGCCATTGTCCGGCGTGCCGGGCCGGTCGCAACAACGTCTGCCGTGAGGTGAAGTGCATGGGGGTGGCCGCCGAGGGCGGCTGTGCCGAGTATATTGTTCTACCTGTCGGCAACGTTCACCGCGTGCCGGTCGACATCCCCTGGCTGGAGGCTGCCCTTATCGAGCCGTACACCATTGGCGCCAATGTCGTCAGCCGGGGCGACGTGGTCGCCGGCGAAACCGTCCTGGTGATGGGGGCCGGGCCGATCGGCCTGGTGGTCCTGCAGGCCGCCAAGCGCCGCGGTGCCAAGGTCATCGTCAGCGACCTTGTCGAAAGCCGGCTCGAGCTGGCCCGCCAACTTGACGCCGACGCCACCGTGAACCCTCAGAAAGAAGACCTGGCCGCCGCTGTCAGCAAGTTCACCGCCGGTTACGGGGTGATGGTGGCGGTGGACGCGGTGGGCCTGCCGGAGCTGTTCAACCAGGCGGTGGAACTGACTGCGCCGTGCGGCCGGGTAGTGATTATCGGCTTCAACCCGACGCCATCCCAGGTGTCCGAGCTGCCGATAACCCGCAAGGAGCTCGACATCCGCGGCTCGCGGATGCATTCCGGCAAGTTCCCGGAAGTAATCGCCTGGGTGGCCGCCAAGGAGGTCAAAACCCTGCCGCTCATCTCCCATCAGTTCGCTTTCGCCGAGCTGAACAAAGCCTTCGAGGTGATCGACGCGGCTCCCGACAAGACCTGCAAGGTGATGATAACATTTTAAGAAGAAGGCCGGCAGTACTGCCGGTCTTCTTCTTTGTCCCGCTTTCCCGGCAGCTAAATGCCGATAGGTATTTGCCAGGAATTACCCTGATAATTCGACAATAATTGCGCTTGTTTTACATTTATCAGTTGTCGCGGCTTGTCTAATATGCTACTCTGAAAGCGGAGGCGGGGAAAATGATTAGACTGTCCCTTCATTACGTCAGAGCCGGCATGCTACTGGGCCGGGACATCTGCGGCGCGAACGGGCAAGTGATTCTGGCTGCCGGGGTCAGGCTCAACGACAAATATCTCGAACTGCTCAGGAAATGGGAAATTACTTCCGTGTATATAAGCAGCCCTGAACTTGAGTTGCCGGTCATCGGGGAGATGATCAGCCCGCAGCTTAGGGCAAAGACGGTGAAGGCCCTCAAAACAGCCTTCACTACGGTAGCCGGTCGGGGACTTTTTCAACTTGCCGACGAGGAAAAACAGCTGATCGACAATATCGTCAGGCAGGTCGTTAAGGAAAAGGCCGCCATGCTAAGCCTGGCCCAGATCAGCCGCCATCAGCGGGATATTTTCGCCCATTCGGTCAACGTGGCCGTGCTGGCGCTGATGAACGCGGTTGCTCTCGGCTTCCGGGCCGAGGGCGATTTGCGCAAGCTGGCCGTCGGCGCCCTGCTCCATGATATCGGCAAGGTATTTGTGCCACCGCCGCTGCTCGAGAAACGGGAACCTTTGACCGAGGAAGAGGCGGAAATGGTCAGGTCGCACACCGTGAGCGGCTTTGAGGTTCTCAGAAGAATTCCCGGCTTTTCTGTGGTCGCCGCCCATATCGCTTACCAGCACCATGAATGCTACGACGGCACCGGTTTCCCCCGCGGCCTTGCCGGCGAGGATATCAGCATGTTCGGCCGCATCGTGGCAATCGCCAACGCCTACGACGAGCTGGTCACCGGCCGGCCGGCCCATAAGGCACTTGAGGCCCATGCCGCTTATGAATGCATCCTGACCGGCGTCGGCAGCTCGTTCGACCCGCAGGTCGCCAGGGCTTTCCTGGCAAAGATCGCCGTTTACCCGGTCGGCACAGTGGTGAAACTCACTACCGGCCAGACCGGGGTGGTTTCCGGGGTTACCCCGCTGCTGCAGCATCGGCCGGAAATCAAGGTGCTTATCGATGACACCGGTCAGCGGCTGGCAAAACCCTTTGTTATCGATCTGGCCGACAAGGAGAACCTGACAATATTCGTCGACAGGGTTCTCTCCGACCGGGAAAAGCTTGCCGTCATCGGCTGGAGCGAGTAGCCGAGGGCTTTTTTTTGCCTTGATGCAGGAAATACTCTTCTATAGAGTGAAATTTATCCAAAAGGTCAATATTTTGCTAAAAGAAGCATTATCATTTTGTCGGTTTTTGTAGTAATTTACAAATGGTGCCCAATACATCCCCGGCAACGAGAATCATTGTCAGCGAGGTACCGATTATGGCTCTCCAAACCAGTCCACAGGCGGCCGCTAAAGCCGCGCGGGGCACCGGCGAAACTGCCAAGACGGGCGAGAAGAACGCGGCGAAAGCTTCGACCCGCGAGCAAGTCCAGCTCAATGAGCAGCGGCTAGACGAGCTGCAGAAGCTGCGTTACCGGCCGGTGGACTACAGCGAGCAGCTTGCCGTACGCGAATATCCGACCAAGAAACCACCGTCGTTCGAAGAGCTTATCGACAAGGCCAAACGCAAGATAGAGGTGAAATATTTCGTCCACCACCTGGTTGACGGCGGGGTTGTCGCCCTATTCGCCGCCCTGGCTATTACAACGCTGGACTCTCTTTTGGCGCCGGTTTTTTTGATGGGGGCGGTAGCCGGTGTGGCCATTTTCGTCGCCGACAGCCAGGCCCGCCAGAAAGCGCTGAATGCTACGCTGAAAAATACCAAAGCTTACGCCGACCAGCAACTGGAGGCCTTCTGGAAAGCCGAGGAGGAGGCCAAGGCCGAATTTGAACTGAATGAACGCCGCCGTATCTGGCAGGTCAGGCGGCTGGCCGAGGGAAACAGCGACGCCGTGGCCGAGGAGCTCGGCAACATTGTCCGCCATTTCTCGCTGCCCTTTCCGGCGGCGGTTACCGTCGAGGTTTATGACAATCAGCCTCAGATATTCGTAAAATTCCCCACCGACGAGTTCGTTCCCCGGATGAAGGCCGGACGCGACGGCGACAAGTACCCGCGGTCGGGCGCCGATGTCAAACGGCTGTATAGTAATATC
>JAEZLU010000309.1 GCA_023415075.1 Bacillota bacterium | reverse complement strand
CCGCGGCAGCTTTCCAGATTGTGGACGTGGACGTGCTGGCCGGCCTTGATGGCTTTGGTGGCCAGGCCGATGACTTCGCCGTATTTTACGATGGCCTCGCCGGCGACGATATCGCGGACGGCGAATTTATGGCCAAAGGGAATGGCCTCACTGACTTTTTGCCTGCTTGTCCGGCCGCCAAGGCTTACGGCGACCTCGCTGCCGGCGGCGACCGCCTGGACGACCGTGCAGACGTTATCGGCGGCTTTCATCATTATGGCCCTAAGTTCGGACATGGTTCCTCACCTCTTTTTGTTCGGTCAGCCTACATGGTCGGGCCGATGCGCTTGATGGCAAAGTCGTTGAAGCCAAGGATTTCCGACTTGGTAAGTTTGCCGCCGGCCACGGCCAGCATTTCGGCAATAATACGCCGGCCAACGTCGTCGACGTTTTCCTGGCCGGTGACGACAGTGCCGGCGTCGAGATCGAGGTTGTCGTTCATCCGGGTGAACAGCGGCGTATTGGTGGCCACCTTGATGGTCGGGGCGATGGGCGAACCGCAGCAGGTGCCGCGGCCAGTGGTGAAGACGACAAGGTGGCAGCCGCCGGCTACCATGCCGGTGAGCTGCTCGATGTCATGGCCGGGGGTGTCCATCCACACCAGGCCTTTCGTGTCGACGGGGGCGGCGTAGTCGATGACGGCCTGCAGGGGCTTGGAGCCGGCCTTGTAGATGCAGCCGAGGGACTTCTCCTCGATCGAGGAGAGACCGCCTTCGATGTTGCCGGGGGTGGGCTGGCTGCCGCGCATGTCGACGCCCATGTCCTTGGCCTGCTGCTCGCAGGCGGCGATGGTGTCGTAGCAACGCTGGGCGACTGCGGGGCTGACGGCGCGGGCGGCGATAATATGCTCGGCGCCGATGATTTCGGTGGTTTCGGCGAGGATGACGCTGCCGCCGGCGTCGATCAGCAGGTCGCTGGCCACGCCGAGGGCCGGGTTGGCCGAGATGCCGGAGCAGGCGTCGGAGCCGCCGCACTCGGTGCCGAGGATGAGCTCGCCGGCATCGATCGGCTCGCGCTCGAGCAACGAGGCGTCGGCCAGCATCTGCCTGGCAAAGGTTGCGCCTCGGGCAGTCGCCTTGACGGAGCCCCCTTCGTCCTGGATGATGATGGTTTCGACTTTTTTGTAGGGACAGGCTTTTTTGACGGCGGCGGCGATGTCCTGGGCGCGGGTGGTTTCGCAACCGAGGCCGACGACGATGATGCCGTAGACGTTGGGGTGGGTGCCGTGGGCGACCAGTACACGGGCGGTCAGTTCGGCGTCGGCGCCCAGCTGGGTGCAGCCGTGCTGGTGCTCGACCCAGGCGGCACCGGTCACCGCCTGGGCGATGCCGCGGGCTACCCGGTTGGCGCAGACCACGCTGGGCAGGATGAGGACATGGTTGCGGATGCCGACTTTGCCGTCAGGCCGCCGGTAACCTTTAAACTTCATCAGGCGATCACCTTGGCTTTCGTTAGGTTGGCGGCCGCTCAGGGCCGCGTGAGGACAGGAAGCATGTCGGGGGCGTGGGTGAGGACGGTGACCTTGGCCTGGGCGCCCTTGGCAGCGAAGGCGGCAGCCAGGGCGGCATCGAGGGAGGCGAAGGGAACGAAGCCGAGTTTGACGGCGTCGGCGGCGCTGATGCCGTCGGAGACGAGGTAGACGGTTTCCCGCTCCTTGACCTGGGCCCAGCCGATGGCCAGGGCGGCGGCGACTTCGTCGTGGACTTCCTTGTTGGCCACCATGGCCGATAGCTCGCTCATCCGCTTGTCGGTGATGGCCAGGATGTCGGCGTGGGTGACCGAGACGCCTTCGAAGCAGGGGGTAACGAGGATGATGATGCCGCCGGCTTTGACGGCCAGGTCGGCCGGGTAGAGGGCCTTGTGGGCCTGCCAGTATTCGAGGTCGCAGGGGTGGGAGCCGGCGATGACGATGTCGGCTTCCTCGGGGATTTCGGCGGCGTACACTTTGCTGGCGAGACCGACGCCGGCGTTGAAGGCGTCTACGGTGTCGCCGCAGAAGACGCCGACGACTTCGCCGTGGCGGTTGAGGACGGTGTTGACGATAACGTTAAGGCCGACAGCCCGGGCGATGCCGTTGAGTTCCCGCCGCACCGGGTTATCGAGCTTGCCGAGGTAGGAGCGGGGGGCCCGCGTGCTCAGGAGATGGGTTTCGGCGGTGGTCTGCTCGGCCGAGATGCCGGGTTGGACGATCTTGGCGCCGCCGGCAAAGCCGGGGATGTAGTGGGGCACGATGCTGCCGATGCCGATTTTGAAGTCGGCTTCGTAGGCTTCGCGGTTCACGAGGATACGGGTGCCGTTGTCAGTCGTCCCCAGGTCGACCATGGCGGCCGGGTCTTTGTAGTCGTGGTTCTTGATCGTCACCCGCCGCACTACTTCTTCGCCAAACTTGGCCACAATCTCCTGCTTGGTCATGAAACGGTGGGTGCCGAGGGCGATGATGACGGTGATCTGCCCGTCCCTGACGCCAGCGGCGTTCAGTTCGTCGAGCAGGATGGGGATTATTTTGTCGGTGGGCGTCAGGCGGGTATTGTCGTCGGCAACCAGGACGACCTTGCGGGCGCCGGCGGCCAGCTCGCGCACCGGCTTGCTGCCGATGGGGCTGGCGACGGCCTGCAGGATTTCGCCTTTCAGGTCGGCGACGGCCGGGTAGTCCTGCGGCAAGTAGACGCCGACAAGGTTGGCGGCTGGCAGGCTGAGGGCGAGTTCATGTTTGCCGTAGGGGAGGCGAATTGTTTTCACAGCGAGCTATCCTTTCTGAGGGGGTTAGGCGCGGGAGGGCCGGCGGGCGATGGCCGCTTTCGCGGCGGTGACGATGTCGCCGACACCCATCCGGTAGCAGTCCAGGAGGGCGTCGGCCGGACCGGACTCGGGGAAGACGTCCTGAAGGCCCACGCGCACCAGGGCCGCCGGCGTCTGTTCGGCGATAACTTCGGCCACGGCGCTGCCGAGGCCGCCGATGATGTTGTGGTCTTCAACAGTGACGACGGCGCCGGTTGTCCGGGCCAGGCCGGCGATGGCGGCGCTGTCGAGCGGCTTGAGGGTGTGGACTTCGAGGACGGTGGCACCGATGCCCTCCGCTTTGAGGATTTCGGCCGCCTTGAGGACCCGGCTCAATACGAAGCCGTTGGCCATGAGGGCGACGTCGCTGCCGTAGTCGGCAAGCTTGCGGGCCTTGCCCAGCTCGAATAGGTCGGCGGTGGTGAGGATGTCGGGCTCGCGGCCGTTGCCGACCCGCATGAAGGCCGGGCCGTCCCATTTGGCGATGGCCGCCGTGGCCTGATAGGCCTGGGAGGCGTCGGCCGGAACGACGATGGCGATACCGGGGATGGAGCGGAGGATGCCGAGGTCTTCGAAGAACTGGTGGGTGACGCCTTCGCGCTCACCGCCAAAGATGCCGCCGTTGGCGCCAATCAGCTTTACGTTCAGCTGCGGGTAGGCGACGAAGGTGCGCACCTGTTCGCAGGCCCGCATGGTTATGAAGCCGGCGTAGGTGGCAACGAAGGGCACCAGACCGCAGCTGGCCAGGCCGGCGGCGCAGCCGACGGCGTTTTGCTCGGCGATGCCGAGTTCGAAGAAGCGGTCGGGGTGTTTTTCGGCGAATTCAGTGACCCGCATGGCTTTCATGGAGTCGGGGGAGATGAGGAGGTAGCGAGGGTCTTCGGCCGCCAGTTCCATGAGGGCCGCCGCGAAGGCTTCCCGCGTTCCCTTATAGGTCGTCATTGGGCCACACCTCCCAAAAGTTCCACGGCTTCGCGCCATTCGCTTTCGGTCGGTACGCGTTTGTGCCAGGAGTTGTCTTTTTCCATGTAGGGCACGCCTTTGCCTTTTACGGTGCGGGCGACGATGACCGATGGCCGGCCTTTTTCGGCTTTGGCGGCGTCGATGGCCGCCAGTATCTGGCCGATGTCGTGGCCGTCGATTTCCTGGCAGTGCCAGCGGAAGGCTTCGAACTTGGGCAGCACCGGCAGGAGACCGCTGACGTCGCCGACCGGGCCGCCGCTCTGGAGGCCGTTGTGGTCGACGAAGACGATGAGGTTGTCGAGCTTGTGCTTGACGGCGGCCATGGCCGCTTCCCAAATGATGCCTTCCTGGAGTTCGCCGTCGCCGGTAACGACATAGGTGTAATAGTCGAGTTTTTTGTATTTGGCGGCCAGGGCCATGCCCATGCCGACCGAGATGCCGTTGCCGAGCGAACCGGTGGTCATGTCGATGCCGGGCGTCTTCTTCATGCAGGGATGGCCCTGCAGGCAGGAGCCGAGCGAACGGAGGCCGGGCAGTTCCTCCCGCGGGAAGTAGCCGAGCCGGGCCAGGGCGGCGTACAGGACCGGGCAGGCGTGGCCTTTGGAGAGGATGAAGCGGTCGCGACCGTCCCAGGAGGGATTTTGCGGGTCGAGTTTCATGACGCCGAAGAAGAGAGCGGTGACGATGTCGGCGGCCGACAGGGCCGGGCTGGGGTGGCCGTCTTTGGCCTTGTAGACCATGTCGACGACGTCGCGGCGCAGGCTGCGGGCAATGTCGGCGAGGGCTGCGGTGTCGGTGTTCACTGCATAGCCCCCTTCAGCATGTCGCGGAGGGCTTCGACGGCCAGCCGCGGGCTGGCGAGCACCGGTTTGCCGGTCTCGGCCGCCAGCTTGGCCTGCATGCGGGCCATCGAGCCCTGGGCAAGGACGATGACGTCGACCTGGGCGGCAAGGTCCTTGGCGGTTTGCAGCAGGATGGCGTCGTGTTCTTCCGGCCGGCCGGCCAGCAGGGCCTGGAAAGCGCTGCCGGCAAGCCCCTCGACTATTTTGATGTCTTTGTCGAGTTTCTGGGCCTGGGTGCGGACGAGGCGGACGGTGGGTCCGAGGGTGGTGGCCACGGTGGCGATGACGCCGATGGTTTTACCCAGCTCGACCGCCTGGGCGGTCATGGCGTCGTCGATCTTGATGATCGGCACGCTGGCCACCCGCCGGCCGATGTCGGCCACTTCGCCGACCGAGGAGCAGGTGTTGAGGATGATGTCGGCGCCGGCTTCCTCGGCCGCCCGGTAGTAGTCGAGCAGGCGGCGGGCGACGCTGCCGGTCACCTGACCGGCGTTCATGACGTCGGGAATGAGGCTGTCGTCGACAAGGTTGATGAGACGGCAGTCGGGGATTATTTCGGCAAACAGTTTTTTGGTGTCTTCCACCAGAGCCAGGGCGGTGTAGATAGCTACCACCGTTTTCATATGCGAACCATCTCCTGTTTATTTTTTTGCGCGTTCCGCTACTGCTTGCCCATGACGAGGTCAGGCAGGAAGGTCACGAGTCCGGGAACGAAGGTGATGAGGAAAAGAACAACCACCAGCGGCACGACGAAGGGCCAGATGGCCCGCGACATCCGGTCGAAGGAGCAGTTGGCGATGTTGCTGATGACGTACAGGCACATGCCGACCGGCGGCGTTATCAGGCCGATCATGACGTTGAGGATGAAGAAGACGCCGAAGTGGACCATGTCGATGCCGAGCGTTTTGACGAGCGGGGTGAGCACCGGCACCATTATCATGATGATGGTGTTGGTTTCGAGGACACAGCCCATTATGAGCAGGGCGACGTTTATCAGGATAAGCAGAGCGGTCTTGTTGTCGGTGATCGACAGCAGGAGGTCGGCTACGAGCTCGGGCAGGCCGGAGGTCTGGACGACCCAGGTGATGACCGAGGCGCAGCAGATGATGATAAGGATGACGGCCGTGCCGTGGACGGTCTTGAGAAGGATTTTGTGAAGCTCGC
>JAEZLU010000060.1 GCA_023415075.1 Bacillota bacterium | reverse complement strand
GACTTATGAAATCGCTGCCGAGAATGCGCATATAGCCGGCCAGCACGACGAGCTCCACATGATGGAGGCTGAGTTCGGCGGCGACGGCCTTCTCGAAGTCGCTCTTGGCGGCGAACCGTTTGCGTTCGATGACCGCGGTGGCGATGTCCATGCCGGCCACCCGTTTGAGAGCCTGGGCCTGCGGATTGTCGCTTATCACCACACCGATCTTGGCTCTCAGCCGTCCGGCCAGGATGGCGTCCAAAATGGCCTGCAGGTTGCTGCCGCGGCCTGACACCAGAACCCCCAGCACCGTCCTATCCACCGAAAGCGCCTCCCTTCAGGGTCACCGTCCGCTCACCGGCCGTCACCCGGCCGATGACATAGACCTTTTCGCCCCGCCCGGCCAAGTTGCCGACGACTGCGTCGGCCTCGGCCGCCGGTACTACCAGGATCATGCCGATACCCATGTTGAAAGTACGGTACATCTCCGGCCAGGCCACCCCGCCCCACTTCTGCAGCAGGTCGAAGACCGGCGGCCGCGGCCAGGCGGTTGTATCCACCTCCACGGCGCAGCCTTCCGGCAGCACCCGCGGGATATTGTCGTAAAAGCCGCCGCCGGTGATGTGCACCAGGCCGCGGATATCGAAGCTGTCGAACAGGGGCAGGCAGACCTTCGGATACAGCCTGGTAGGCGTCAGCAGTTCCTCGCCCAGCGTTTTCCCCAGCTCTTCTATGTACTGGTCGGCCCGCAGCTTTTGCGCGTCAAAGCAGATCTTGCGGGCCAGCGAATAGCCGTTAGAATGAAGACCGGTCGACGGCAGGCCCAGGACCAGGTCCCCCGGACGGATGGTCGCGCCGGTGATCAGCCGCCCCTTGTCGACGACGCCGACGGCGAAACCGGCGATATCATACTCGCCGTCAGGGTAAAAGCCGGCCATTTCGGCCGTCTCGCCGCCGATGAGGGCGCAGCCCGACTCGCGGCAGGCCATGGCCACGCCGCTGACGATCGCCGCCACCTTTTCCGGCTCCAGTCGGCCGACCGCCAGATAGTCGAGAAAAAACAGGGGCTCGGCCCCCTGCACTAGGATATCGTTCACGCACATGGCCACGGCGTCCTGGCCGATGGTATCGTGCCTGTCCACCATGAAGGCCAGTTTGAGCTTGGTGCCCACGCCATCGGTGCCGCTGACCAGCACCGGCTCCTTATACTTGCCGGCGCTTAAGGCGAACAGACCGCCGAAGCCGCCGATGTCGCCCAGCACCTCGGGCCGGTAGGTAGCCCGCACATGCTTTTTCATCAATTCAACCGCCCGGTTGCCGGCGTCGATATCCACACCGGCCTCGCGGTAAGTCAATCCCTGGCCCATGGTCACCCGCTCCTCTTGCGGCAGGCCGCCGCCTCGAATACGAACTTGCTGCTGTCCGCGTCGCTCCCGCAGGGTACGCTGCAGGGGTATTCGCAGTTGAAGCAAGCGAAACACATCCGGTCGTAGTTAATATTGGCTATCGAACCGTACAGCCCCTCCAGCGACAGATAGTTCAGCGAATCGGCGCCGATGACCTGCCTGATCTCCTCCACCTGTTTGCTGGCGGCAATCAGGTCCTTGCGCACCGCCGTGTCGATGCCATAGAAGCACGGGTAGGCGATGGGCGGCGAGCTCACGCACATATGGACGGCTTTCGCGCCGGCCTCCTTGAGCATCTTGACGATCTTGCCGCTCGTCGTGCCGCGGACGATCGAGTCGTCGACCATTACCACCGACTTGCCGTCGACCACCGAGCGGACGGCGTTCAGTTTGATGCGTACGCCGAGGTCGCGGTTCTTCTGCTCAGGCTGGATGAAGGTGCGGCCGATGTAGCGGTTCTTCATAAGCCCCTCGGCGAAGGGGATGCCGGACTGGTAGCTGAAGCCCATGGCCGCCGTCGTCCCCGAGTCGGGCACCGAAATGACGATATCGGCCGAGAGATTGCTCTCGCGGGCCAACTGGCGGCCCATGGCAAAGCGGGCCGCGTACACGCCCTGGCCGTCGATGACGCTGTCCGGGCGGGCGAAGTAGATATACTCGAATATACATAGCGCCTTGCGGTCTTCCGGCGCAAAAAGATACGAATGCAGGCCGCTGTCGTCGATGACCACCATCTCGCCGGGAGCTACGTCGCGGACAAGTTCGGCCCCAACTGTATCGAGGGCGCAGGACTCCGAAGCGATAACCCAGCCGCCGTTCAGCTTGCCGATGCACAGCGGCCGGAACCCATGGGGATCGCGGACGCCGATCAGCTTATCCTCGGTCATAATGACCAGGCAGTAGGCCCCTTCGATCCCGGCCAGGCTCTCAGTCACCCGTTCTTCCACCGTAGCTTTGCCTGAGCGGGCGATCAGGTTGACGATGACTTCGCTGTCGACAGAAGTCTGAAAGACGCTGCCCTGCTTTTCCAGGTACCCGCGGATCTCGCGGGCGTTGGTCAGATTGCCGTTATGGGCCAGGCTGATCTGGCCGCCCGAATAGTTTACCATCAGCGGCTGGGTGTTGACGAGCAGGCTGGAACCGGTCGTCGAATACCGGACATGGCCGATAGCGATATGGGCTCCCTCCATGGCCGGCAGACCCCTGCGGAAAACCTCGTTCACCAGGCCCATGCCGCGCTGCACATCCATTACGCAGCCGTCGGTCAGGGCGATACCGGCGCTCTCCTGGCCGCGGTGCTGGAGGGCGTAGAGCCCCCAGTACGTGTTCAGAGCAACGTCGTCGTGGCGGGAAAAAATGCCGAAGATACCGCACTCCTCGCGCGGCTTGTCGGACGCCAGGTCATAATGCACGCCAGTTCTCTCCTCCCAGATTTGCTGGAAATCCAGGCTGTTCAAAAGCGAGCATAGCTAGGCGCACCGGAAGAGCGCGCGGCGACGCGTACATGGGGCGTACGCTAGCAAGCGCTCTGAGGAGCAACAAAGCTAGGCGAAGCTTTGGGACAGCCTGCTTACAGTTTTTCGCCGGTTAGCCGCAGCAGCACTTCCTGATACGCCTCCTCGACATTGCCGAGGTCGCGGCGGAAACGGTCCTTATCAAGTTTCTGGCCGGTCTCGCTGTCCCAGAAGCGGCAGGTGTCGGGCGATATCTCATCCCCCAGCAACAGCTGGCCCTTATGCAGACCGAACTCGAGCTTGAAATCGATCAGCTCCAGCTTCTTGGCTTTGAGATAATTGCTGAGAATCTCGTTGATCTTCAGGCCGTACTCCTGGATGGCCTTCAGCTGTTCGTCGTTCGCCAGGCCCATGGCCCGGGCGTGGTACTCGTTGATCAGCGGGTCGCCCAGATCGTCGTTCTTGTAATACAGTTCCACCACCGGCGTCGGCAGCTTGCGGCCTTCCTCCCAGCCGATCCGCTTGGCCAGGCTGCCGGCGGCGATGTTGCGCATAACAACCTCGATTGCCAGGATGTCCAGCTTCTTTACAAGCATCTCGCGGTCGCTCAGGCGGCGGACGAAGTGATGGGGGATGCCGTGCTTACCAAGCAATTCGAAGAAAAAAGAAGAAATCCGGTTGTTAAGGACGCCCTTGTCCTGGATGGTACCCTTCTTCACGCCGTTGAAGGCGGTGGCGTCGTCTTTGAAATACACCAGCAGCTCGTCCGGGTTATCGGTGGTGAATACCTTCTTGGCCTTGCCTTCGTATAACATTTTACCCATTGTCGTCTCCTCCGTTTACTTAAATTTATATGAAACAACCAATACGCGCAGGCGCGTTTGCCAGGCTACTGGCCCAGGCTGGCCGCCACCTTTGCGGCCTTGGCCTCGACCTCGGCCGCCATCGTCTTCCTGAAGGCGGTCAGCTTGGCTGCCAGGCCAGGATCGGCGGTCGCCAGTATCTGTACGGCGAACAAGGCGGCGTTCTTGGCGCCGTCGATAGCCATCGTCGCCACCGGCATGCCTGACGGCATCTGAACAATGCTCAGCAGGGCGTCGAGGCCGCCGAGGGAAGTACTGTTGACCGGTACGCCGATAACCGGCAGCGTCGTGAAGCTGGCCACCACGCCCGGCAGGTGGGCGGCAGCGCCGGCAGCGGCGATAAAGACGCCGATCTGACGCTCGGCCGCGCTGGCCACGAAATTATGTACCTTGTCAGGTGTCCGGTGGGCCGACGCCACCACAACCTCACAGCCAACTCCGAACTCGGCCAGCGTCTTGATTGCCGGCTGCAGCACCGGCAGATCGGAATCGCTACCCATTATGATCGCTACTTTCATATCTGTCCCCCTTTAGCAAAAATAAGCTCTGGGAAGCTCGCGAACTTTTCCCAAGTATTCCCATCACCCTTGATTTTAATGAGGCCGGCAAAAGAATAAACCCGTCGGGGGAATTTCCATCTCGTAATGAGCGAAACCTCCCCGCCCGGGTTTTTATCCCTTCGGTGTAGCGTTAACTTGTAACGCCTGTACCACTCGGTCGCAGTCCAGGTCGGAGCGCACGGGCAACGTCGGCCATGCGGAACCCTAGGTACACTTTCACCCGTAGTCAGGCAATTTACGGTCGCCTGGTAGGAACTTTTGAGCCATATCCTCAAAATTATACGAGCCTGTTCTGTTGTCATTTTCATTTTACTGCCGGCAAATGACAGTGTCAACGAAAAAGTGAACTTTTTTGCCAAACCGGCAGGAAACGTTCGGAAAAGCGCCGGTTGCCGCCCCGCAGGCAAAAAACCCGGCCGCAGGCCGGGTTACCGCAAAAACATCTCGACAAGCGACAACACAATCTCGATAGCTATCAGGATAATAACCGCCCACTCCAGCCGGTTGCCGCGCTTGGCGTGGGAAAGGCCGGTAAAGACCGTCGTGATATCCATCAGCGTCTCGGTCTTGTGGCGGACGCTGTAATAGCGGTCGGTCAGTTCGAACAGCGACCCCAGTTGGTCGTATAACGTGGCCGCCGCCTCGCTCGACCAGGTAATATCAGGCTTATCCAGCAGCATGATGTAGGAAACGGTGCTGAGCTTGAAACCGAGAATGCGGGCCGAGATCTTGGCAAGCTGCTCGTCGCCCATCGTCAG
>JAEZLU010000294.1 GCA_023415075.1 Bacillota bacterium | reverse complement strand
GGTACAAATGCAGCCGCTGCGGCGGCATGTTCGCCAGTCACAGCGATCCGGTCGTGCACTGCCCTTTCTGCGGCATGCTGTGTGAAGAGACAAGCTGCCGGGTAGTGGATTTCAGCAATGAAGAATACTGACGGGAGGAATAAGCTAGGGCCGGCGCGAAGTAGTAAATAAAAGCAAGTCCCACAGCTTACGCGACTGGCGGGTGTCTAGAGGAGGTCCGACATGCGACTGATCATCAGTGCGGTTACATGGGACCAGTTTCTACGATCAGGAATGTGCCAGCTGGAACTCGTCCCGCTGGCCGATAAGTATGGCTGCGCCGGCATCGAATTTAGGCCCTACTGGCGCAGCCCCATTGAAGAACTGCCGGAAATCAAGGACTTTCTCAGCGAGTACGGGCTTACCTGCACCTATGCCAGCAACAGCTTCCTGCTGGCTGACGGCGAAGAAACCATCCGCCGTTCGCTCACCGCCCTGGAAAACGACCTCTACATGGCCGGCCGGATGGGGGCCGGCATCCTTAGGCTGAATCTTGCCGTCGGCCCCTTTGATAAGGACCTGATGAAAGCCGGCTGGTGGCAGAAAGCGATTAAGGAAATAATCGCCAAGGCGGCGACCCGGGAAATCGTCCTGGCGGTCGAAAACGCCCCCAACCCGATCAGCGGCGACGCCGGCCTGCTACGTGACCTCGTCAGCCTGTTCGACAGCCCCTGGCTTAAAGTCACCTTTGACACAGGCAACTGGCTGCCTGCCGGTTGGGACCCCTTCCGGGCCCTGGAAATCCTGGCGGCCCATATCGGCTATGTCCACATCAAAGACATGGTCGCCCGCCCGGACGGCTACGTGCCGACCTATGCCGGCGGCGGCGACCTCGACCTTATGGGGCTTATCGACAAACTGGCGGCTACAGGCTACCGCGGCTTCTACGCCCTCGAATTCCCCGGCGGTCAAAGTCCGGCGGCCGCCGTTAAGGCCAGCCTGAAATATTTGCGGCAGGACAGCTGACGCCCATTACGAATAATAAAAGCCTGAACTTCGCAAAGTTCAGGCTTTTTTGCCCTATCCGCCCATTTTTCGCAGGACTTGGCACTTTTTAACCGGCCGGGCAACAAAAAACCGGGCCCCGGGGCCCGGTTTCCTGCGGATCAGCGGAAAGAAACGACAAGGGTGACGACGGCATAGGCCAGGCCTAGCAGTACGGCCGCCTGGACAAGATAGGCGGAGGTTTTGTCAGGCCTGACGATGGAGCGGCGCTTGTAATACTGGTAACTGTACATGTCTTCTTTCAAGCTGTTTCGCCCCCGATGTAAATTGCTGTAAAACTTCAACAGATAAATACAATCTCCTGCTTGTTTTGCCAAAAAAAATGCAGGAATTATGGAAAGTAAATCCGAATTCAATAGAACAATTGTTTGGGAGGGAGGGGGCCGCCATCGAAACCCTGCAAGGGACGGTCGAAAGCATCATTTACCGCGGCGACAGCGGCGACTTCGCCGTGTTTCGGCTGCAGCCGGCCAGCGGCGGCGCGCTGCACACCGTTGTCGGTAACTTCCCGCCGCCCCTGGTCGGCGAAGAACTCGAGCTCGACGGCGACTGGACCGAGCACAGCCGCTTCGGCCGCCAGTTCAAAGCCAGCGGCTGCCGGCGGCGGGCTCCCTCCACCGTCAAAGGCATAGAACGCTTCCTGGCCTCGGGGTCTATCAAAGGCATCGGTCCGGCCACCGCCGCCCGCATCGTCGCCCGCTTCGGCGAACGGACGCTGGAAATGCTCGCAGTATACCCCCACCGCCTCAGCGAAGTAGAAGGCATCGGCCGTAAGCGGGCCGAAACCATCCGCGCCTCCTTCGCCCAGCAATCGGAACTCAGGGAAATCATGCTCTTTCTCGAAATGCACGGCGTCAGCGGCGCTTATGCCGGCAGGATTTACAAGCACTACGGCGCCGCCGGCCTGTCCGTCGTCAAAGAAGACCCCTACCTGCTGGCCGCCGAAGTCGAAGGCATCGGCTTCAGGACGGCCGACCATATCGCCCTCGCTCTCGGCTGGGACCGCAACGCCCCGGCCAGACTGGCCGCCGGCATCGAATTCGCCCTCCTGCAGACCGCCCAGGCCGGCCATTGCTGCCTGCCGGAAGCGGCCCTCGTCCAGGAAACCGCCAAACTCCTCGGCGCCGCCTCCCTCGAAGTTGCCGCCTGCCTGACCGGCCTCATCCGCGAAGACAAGCTCTACACCGAGGACTACCAGGGCGCCACCCTCATCTACCCCAGCCTTTTATACCACGCCGAAACCCAGGTGGCGGCCAGGCTGAAGCGACTGCAGGCCCGGGCCGCCCTGCTGGCTACCGGCGACAGCGCCGGCGACATCGCCGCCTGGGAGGAGGCCGAAGGCGTCACCCTGGCCGAGGCCCAGCGGCAGGCGGTAGCCGCCGCCCTCCAGCACGGCGTCCTTGTCCTCACAGGCGGTCCCGGCACCGGCAAAACGGTTACCGTCAAAGCCATTCTCGCCAACCTGGCCCGCCAGGGCGGCAAAATTCTCCTGGGAGCCCCCACCGGTCGGGCGGCTAAGCGACTGGCCGAAGCCAGCGGCCGCGAAGCCTCGACCCTTCACCGCCTGCTCGAAGCCACCGGCGGTGATGGCGCGCCCCTCTTCGGTCGCAACGAACGCAACCCGCTCGACGCCGACGTCGTCATAATCGACGAAGCCTCGATGATCGACATAACCCTCATGCACTTTTTCCTGCGGGCGGTGCCCGAAGGCTGCCGGGTCGTCCTGGTCGGCGACGTCGACCAGCTGCCGGCGGTCGGCCCAGGCTCGGTGCTCAAGGACATCATCCGCTCGGCCACCGTGCCGGTCGTACGGCTCACCGAAGTCTTCCGCCAGGCCGGCGAAAGCATCATCGTCGTCAACGCCCACCGCATCAACCGGGGCCAGGTGCCCGACTGTCACACCAGCGGCGACTTCCAGCTCAGGGAAATCGCCGCCGACGACGCCGTGGCCGAGGCAATCGTCAAACTGTGCGCCCACGAACTGCCGGCCGCCGGCTACAATCCTCTCACCGATCTCCAGGTGCTCTCGCCCATGCATCGCCAGAGCTGCGGCGTCGAAAACCTCAACAGACTCCTGCAGACCGCCCTCAACCCCGGCCCGGGGCCGGCGATAAACGGCGGCGCCGGCCAGCACCTGCGGGCCGGCGACAAAGTCATGCAAATCCGCAACAACTACCAAAAAGGCGTCTTCAACGGCGACATCGGCTTCATCGCCGGCATCGACGACCAGTTGGCCATCGTCCGCTATCCTGACGGCGACGTCGTCTACGACCGCGGCGAACTCGACGAACTTGTGCTGGCCTACGCCATGAGCGTCCACAAAAGCCAGGGCAGCGAATACCCGGTAGTGATCATGCCGCTCACCGCCGGCCACTACATCATGCTGCAGCGCAACCTCCTGTACACCGCCGTCACCCGGGCCAAACAAAAAGTCATCCTCGTCGGCAGCCGGGCGGCCCTCAATACCGCCCTCGCCAACGACCGGACCCGGCGGCGCTACACCCTTCTGGCCGAGCGGCTCAGAGGCGACAGCCTGTGCTAGCCAAATGGTGGGCCGCCCTCCTCGACCTCGTCTACCCGCCCCGCTGTCCCGGCTGCCGTAGCCAGGTGACCGGCCACGGCGCCTGGTGCCCGCGTTGCCTCACCGTCGCTTTAGCCGAGCGCCGGCTCAACGTCGCCGGGCGCCATCTGAGGGCCCTCGCGGCCTGCCGGGTCCTCTGCGACTACAGCGGCGGCGTCAAAGCCGTCCTCCACCGCCTCAAATTTCAACGGCAGGAAAGCCAGGCCGCCTACCTTACCTGGCTTTTAACCGCTCACCTCGCCCCCGCCACCTTCGGCAGCATCGACGCCGTCGTCCCGGTGCCGCTCCACGCCGACCGGCTGGCAACCCGCGGCTTCAACCAAACCGAGCTAATCTTCCGGCCGTGGGCCGAAACCGCCGGCTGGCCCTGGCTCGAACCTTTGGCCCGCAGCCGCCAGACCCGGCCCCAGTGGGAACTACCGCCGGCTCAGCGGCGGGCAAATGTAAAAGGCGCGTTCTTAGTAACGCGCCCCGAACTCATCCAGGGGAAAACCATCCTTCTTGTAGACGACATCGTCACCACCGGCCTCACCCTCGACGAATGCGCCCGCCAGCTCAGACGCGGCGGCGCAGCCAAGGTCATCGGCCTGGCCCTCGCCGGCGGCGGCGCCTAGCCGAGAGAATCCACGAAAGCCCGCACCGCTTCGGGGTCGAAAGCGGTCCCGGAGTGGTTGTTCAGCTCGCGGACGGCCTCCTTCTTGGTCTTCACCCAGTGTTGGGTGCAGGGGTTGATAAAGCGGTCGTAGTGGTTGGCCACGGCGATGATGCGGGCCCCCAGCGGGATATTCACGCCCTTGAGGCGTTTGGGGTAGCCCTGACCGTCCCAGCGCTCGTGATGATAGCGGATATAAGGGACAATCTCCTGGCAGACCGGGATATTCTCCATCATATAACTGCCGGCGTTGCAATGATTCTTGTAAATGCTCAGCTCGCGGGTCGAAAGATAAGGAATCTTCGCCAAAATCGAATTAGGCACGGTAAGATGACCGACATCGTGCAGCATGGCAGCGATCCGGATGCGTTCGATCTCATCCCGCGGCAGACGCATTTTGGCGGCGATGCTCACGGCATAGTTGGCCACCTGCTGGCTGTGCAGGAAAAGCTTGCCATTCTTCAGTTCGATGAGGCTCATCAGGCTTGCCACAATTTCCTGAAGGGCCTCGGCCGTCTGGGCGCCTGTCTCAACAGCCTGCATTAGCGTCAACATATACACAAACGATAGCGCCTTTCCACGTAAACTCAGGTATATTTTATTTGGCCATTGACGGTAATAATCCTGCCCCGTAACCTCAAAAAATGCACATTT
>JAEZLU010000248.1 GCA_023415075.1 Bacillota bacterium | reverse complement strand
TAGCCGACCACCTGTTTTGACTTGTCGAAGATGGGCTGCCGTGCAACAAAAACCTCCATTGTCTCCCCCAAGCAGGCTAGCGCTTAATCCTCGCCGCAAACCCGGCAGGCGAAGGGTTCCGATTATTTTATCTTTCCAGTTCAAATTGGCAAAACCCTTCTATTTGTTAGGCTACGCGCACCAAATCTGTTAATATTCGTCAAATGATCTTCATTTACCGGTTTTGGCGCCCGCCTCCGGCGAGGTCATGTCAACTGTTTTTATCTGTTTTATCTTTAGCGACAAACGAAAGACATGGCTGACCCGACAACTCCTTGGTCAGCCGGGCGGGGGCTGACCGGCTCTTGAAGCCCATCGCCCGACAGCCAAAAGGAAAATTCTTGTCCCACGTGGTGTAGTAGTGTCGGCAGTTGCGACATAAGGCTTCGTCTTTATTCATTAATCTGCTCCCAACACAATCACCGGCCGCTTCGCCGGCTCGAGCCACGCCAGCAGCCTGACAAGCTCGCCCTCGGCCAAAGCCACGCAGCCGGCTGTCGGCGCCTCCGGCCCCCGCCAGACATGGAAGAAGATGGCGCTGCCCAGTCCGGCCGTCACCGGCCTGGTATTATACTCGATGACAATGCCATATTTATAGCAATCATCATCCCGTTTCATTCTCTCGAACGACAGGGCGGCCGGGCGGCCATGCACCCATTGGTTGTAAAGGGGTGAGGCCGGATCATCCACCCAGTAGTCGTCGGCGGTGGCCTGCCGGTATGGCATGGCGCTGATAATGCTTTCGCCATAGCCGAAGACCGTCCCCAGGGCATACACGCCGGCCGGCGTTTTGCCGTCACCCTCCCGCTTGGCACCGCCGGCGGCCAGGCCGCTGCGGCCGATGACCGCCGGCAGCCGGTCGAACGCCTGCCGCCAGCCGTTCTCGCCGTATTCCCAGGCGGTAAGCTGGGCCGCAAAGCCGCCGTCAGTCTTGGCAGCCACTACCAGGGCCTGCTTTATCCCCGGCTCGAGGCGCCCCAGGGCCGCCGGCATATCAATGAACTCGTCCAGGCTGACGTCTACAGGGGCGAAGCCGGTGGCGGCGCTGTCCTCGTAGTGCCACCACTCACTGTCGATGGTCCGGAAACCATGTCTTGTCATAACCGCAGTAAGGTAAGCCATATTATTAGCCGCCTCCGTATTGTCTGCCGGGCTCCGCCGGTCCGCCCGGCCGGTAAAATCGTCAAACGCCGATGGCATGATAAGCTCGCGGCCGGCGGCATTCACCAGGGTGACGTCGACCGCGCCGCCCCGGCTGTGACGCGAGCCGCTGGCCGGATTGGCCACATATCTTTCGTCAGGCACCAGGCGCCAGAAAACCTGCTGGACCGCCGGCGGCCGGTAGGCATCCCATAGTTTTAACCGGTGGCCGCTCTGCTTAAACTCGCTGTTGGCGGCGGCCAGCTTGTCGGCCGTGTCCCGGCGGAGAACGGCAACGGCGTGCGGATAAACCTGCTGACCGGTGAAGTTATCGGCTGTGGCGTACTGCAGGTCGATGACAATACTCTCGTCGACATCGGCCACCCGTACAAGATCGCCAGGCGACGCCGCCAGTACCATGCCGGCCAGCAGCAGCCCCAGAATTATTTGCAGGATTGTCAGTCTGCTGATTATCGTCGTCGCCTCCCGCCTGGTTCTGGAAATTTCTAAGGCGAATTTCTCGGCCGGGCCGTCGGAATCCTGCTGACAAGCTGTTCGGGAAAAACAAGAAGGCTCCGCGTTGCCGCGAAGCCTCTGTTTACCTTAAACCACTTTTTCTTTCCGCTTGCCCAGGTAAGCTTCCTTGACCCGGGTATCGCTGGCAAGCTCCTGCGAAGTGCCCTCAAGGGAAATCCGGCCGCCTTCGATGATGTAGGCCCGCCGGGATACTTCCAGCGCCAGCAGGGCATTCTGCTCGACAAGCACTATCGGCACACCGGATGAGTTGATCTCGACGATCTTCATGAACAGTTCGTCGATGACTTTGGGCGCCAGGCCCATCGACGGCTCGTCAAGCATCAATAGCTTGGGCCGGCCCATGATGGCCCTGCCGACAGCCAGCATCTGCTGTTCGCCGCCGCTGAGGCTCCAGGCATACTGTTTTCTGCGCTCCTTCAGCCGGGGGAAGAAAGAGAAAACTTTCTCCAGGTCGTCTTCGACGTTGGCCTTCTTGATGCCGCGCCAGGCTACCGTCCCAACCTCCAGGTTCTGCTGCACGGTGAGGCCGGGAAAGACGTGCCGGCCTTCGGGAACGTGAAGAATGCCGGCGTTGGCGATAACCCTGGGACTCTGTTTCTCGATATGAACGCCGTTGTATTCGATTCCGCCGGTTCTGACGATAAGGCCCGAGACCGACCGTAGCAGGGTCGATTTGCCGGCGCCGTTGCTGCCGATTATCGCGACAATATCCTTATCACCGATCTCCAGGTTTACCCCGTGGAGGGCCTCGATGTTGCCGTAGAAGGCATGCAGGTTAGTTATCTTAAGCACTGCGGCCCCTCCCCAAATAGGCTTCGATGACAGCCTCATTGCTTTGGATTTCCTCGGGCACGCCTTCGGCGATCACCCGGCCGAAGTTGAGCACCGTAAGGTTATGGCACAGATTCATTACCAGATCCATGGCATGCTCGACCAGCAGGACGGCAGCGTTATTCTTTATGGCGATGTTCACCAGCGCCTCGATTCTTTCCATTTCCTTGGCGTTGAGGCCGGCCGCCGGTTCGTCCAGCAGCAGCACCTTGGGCCGGGAAAGCAGGGCCCGGACGATCTCAAACAGCTTCTGCTGCCCGTAGGACAGGCAGGTTATCGAATCGTTCAGCCTGATGCTGAGGCCTGCAGCCGCGAGCAGTTCCTCTACCTGATGGCCGTTTTTATGACCGAAGAGGGCCGACTTATCTTTCATATTGGCAAGATCGATGCCGAGAAAGAGATTTGTCTCGATGTCGCAGCGCCTGAGGAGCCGCGGATGCTGGAATGTACGGGCGATCCCCTTGCGGGCCCTGGTATGGCATGGGTCTTTGGTAATTGACACCCCGTCCAGGATCACGTCGCCGGCATCCATCGCGGTGATGCCGCTTATCAGGTTCAGCGCCGTGGTTTTGCCGGAGCCGTTCGGACCGATGAGGCCATGGATCTGCCCGGCGGTGAGAGTGAAGGAAACCTGGTCGGCCGCAACCACCCCGCCGAACCGTTTGCAGATTTTATCCAATATCATTACTTGGCTGTTCGGGGGCGCAGCTACCGAAGCCGCGTTTGCGCTGGATGTACTCATAGGCCTTTTTCCCTCCTCCGATTATTCCGTCAGGCATTACCACCATCATCACCATAACTCCCAGCCCGTAAATAAGCAGGATATATTCCTGTAAAAATCGCACCCATTCCGGCAGCAGCATCAGCAGAAGCGTGCCGACAATCGGCCCCGGCAGGGTGCTGTAGCCGCCAACCATCAGCATGACCAGGTAAAGGGACGACTGGGAGAAGGTAAAGGTTGTAGCACTGATATAGCTTGCCAGGAAGGCGAACAGCGAGCCGGCAATGCCGCAGTACATGGCGGCAAGCGAAAAGGCGACGTTTTTGGTGAGGAAACTGTTGATACCCATGCATTTGGCGGCAATTTCGTTGTCCCGGATGGCCATGAACGACCGCCCGAGCGAAGACCGGTAGAGTATCTGGGTTACAATGCTGACAGCTATGACTATAACGAGGATGAGGTAAAAGTTGCTGGCCTCGCTGGCGAACTCGTAGCCGCCGAGACTGAAGGCGGGAATATTGGCAATACCGTCGGCGCCGCCGGTGACAGGCTTCCAGTTCTGGAAGACGCCATTTAAGATCATTACTACACCGATGGTAGAGAAGCCGAAATAATGGCCGTGCAACCGGAAGAGCGCCAGACCGAGAACCGCCGCGAATAAAGCTGTGCCGACCGCGCTGGCGAAAAGGGCCACCAGCGGGGCGACCTGCAGTTTAACAGTCAAAATGGCGGTGATATAAGCGCCCAGGCCCCAAAATCCGGCCTGCGCAAAAGATATTTGGCCGGCCAGGCCAAAAACAATAAACATGCTCAGCACACACAGATAGGTAATCATGGTCATATTTACAACTCTGAGCAGGTAGTTCGAGGAAACCGACGGGATAATAACCGCCAAGGCTACTATTAAAACAGCCGTCAACCAGAACGCTTTCTTTTTCCACATCATGATGACCACCTAAACCTTTTCGGCGATTTTTTCGCCAAATATCCCTTGCGGGCGGAAAATGAGCGCCAGGATGAGGCACAGGAAGACGATCGCGTCCCGGTAGGTCGAAGAGATATAGGCGCCCGAGAATGTGTCGACAAAACCGATCAGGATGCCGCCGAGGATGGCGCCCTCGACACTGCCGAAACCGCCGATGATAACCGCGGCGAATGCCTTAAGGCCGGCAAAGCTACCCATGGTTGTCGTCACAAAGAAGAGAGGGGCCAAAAGCATACCGCCCACACCGGTGATCAGGATACTGATAGCGAAAGTCAGGCCAGTCGCCACGGCCACCGGGATGCCGATGAGGGAAGCTGCATACTGGTCCTGGGCGGTGGCTTGCAGTATATGGCCGACATAGGTCCGCTCAAGCAGGATGAATACGGCCGCCATAAGCAGCGAGGCGATACCGATTGTCAGAAGGAACTGCCACTCGATCGATACATTGGCAAACTTGGCGATCCCCGGCACAATCGCGTTCATGCCGAGGGGTGCCGGGCCCCAGATATGGGTCGCTAATTCTTTGAGGGCAATGCCGGCGCCGATCGTACTGATGATAACCGTGATGTCCCACGATTTCCTGAGGGGCCAGTATGTAGCATAGTGGAATAAGATCCCTACCAAACCCATAAGCAAGGCACTGAGACCGAGGGCTATCCCCATCGGCAGGCCGACCATTTCGGTAAGGGTGAAGGCGAAGAAGGCGCCGACCATCATAAAATCGCCCTGGGCGAAGTTGACGACGCCGACCGCGCGCCAAATCAGGACAAAGCCCATCGCCACCAGACCGTAAACGATGCCCATCGCTAAACTGGCGATAATTAACTGCCAGACCATTAAATATCCCCCTTTTGGGAGGGAGTAGCTTTACTCCCCGTTGCCCAGTAAATAAGTTTCCGAAGGGAGCAATGAGGGCCGCCTGCCCTGACAATTCCCAAACGTTTCAAAAATGCAGTGACTTCACCCCCGTGGTGTTTTCCGGTGAATGCCTGAATTCGCACTCGCGGAGGTGAAGTCCTGTTCTTTTCGCCCCGGCATCTTCGGCCACGGGCGCTGGCACCTAAGAGAGCCTGTAACTAACGGCCTTTAACGGCTTCGATAACCTCGGGCTGCCCGTTCTTGGTCTGAACGACCAACATGCTGGTGCCGCCGACGTTATTCTCGTCGAAGGTGTACGTTGTCGCTACGCCGACATAGTCCTTGATGCCGGCCAGGGCCTGGCGGACGGCGTTCTTGTCGGTGGAGCCGGCCTTCTTCAGCGCTTCGGCAGCGAGATACAGGGCGTCATAGGTCATAGCTGCGTTGAATTCGGAATCGATTTTATACTTTTCTTTATACTTTTTGGCGAACTCCTGGCCTTTCGGCGCCGGCGTCGTTGTCACATAGTCGGCGACTGAGTATACGCCTTCGGCGTTTTCCTTCGCCAGGTCAATAGCGATCTTGGTAACGTAGGAGTTGGAGCCGACAATCGGGATATTCAGGTCGAGGGCCTTTTTCTGTTTCATGATCAGGCCGGCTTCGGTCTGCTGCGACCAGGCCAGGATGCCGTCGGCGCCGGAAGCCTTGATCTTGGCGAGTTGGGGCGTGAAGTCCTTGTCGCCGGAGTTGTAGGTTACAACAACGACCGGCGGCATGCCGAGGTCTTGGAGAACCTTGGTGGCGACGGCGGCGCCGCCGGAAGCGAAGTTGTCGGTATCGTGGAGGATGGCCAGTTTCTTGAGTTTCAAGTTATTGGATGCAAATTTGGCGATAGCTGAGGCCGAAATGGCGTCAGCGGTACGCGACTGGAACATCCACTGGTTCTTCTGCTTGGCGATGTCGTTGCTGCTGCCGATTACCAGGGTCGGGATTTCCGCTTTTTTGATGCCTGGCGACATAGCCAGGTTCATCGGGCTGAAAATCGGGCCGATGACGAGGGCCACGCCGTTGCCGGTCACTTTATTGAAAGCGTTGACGGCGCCGGCGTCGTTGCCGTTGTCGTCTTCAAACACGGCTTCAAGCTTGCGGCCGTTGATGCCGCCGGCGGCATTGATCTCCTCAACCGCCATCAGGATACCGTTCTTTGTGTATGTACCATGCAAAGCTCTCTCACCGGTTAGCGAAGTCACTACGCCAATTTTTATCGGCGCCTGCCCTTTGTCTTCGGCCTTCTGGGATGAACAGCCGGCAAACAGCGAAGCTGCGAATACCATGATTACCAATACAGCCAACCATTTTTTCATTCTTGAAAACTCCCCTTCCTGTTAGTTGCTACGGGTATCCAGCTTTCCGAACTAAACAGCCGATTGATTAACCAAATTCCCCTTGTCCTAGGTTTTGCCCCCCTTTTCCCCCATATTTGCGCGGCCCAATGCGCCGCTGTACCGGCACGCCCCCTCTCCCCCCGAAGGAATCTTCCGCCGATATATGTTTAGGTGCTCCGCCTAAGGTTTAGCCTGCACGCCCAGGCACTAAAGCCCGGTTGCCGCCCGGCCGCCTTAGTCATTCACCCTGAGGAGGACCTTCATAACCGTGCTCTGATTGTCATCAATATACTGGTAGGCCGCCGGATATTCGGCCAGCGGGAAATAATTCGAGACAAGTTCCTGGGTCTTTATCCGGCCGGCGGCGATAAAGCCGATGGCTGCCTCGTAATCAGGCGCCGTGTAGTTCATATCGCCTATCAGGTTGATTTCCCGCCGCTGCACCAGCCCCAGTTCCACAGGCACGTGGCCGTAGTAATTGCCTACAAGGACAATGTTCGTACCCCGGCGGGCCGAGTGGATGGCCTGTCCCAGCACCTTGGCGGAACCGGCGCAGTCCAGGATGGCGTCGGCCCGGTCCGGTCCGAACTTCTCGAGGATTGCCGCCTCCAGCTCTATCTCCGCGGTATTGACACAATAATCGATGCCGCAACGGTCGGCGAGGGCCAGCCTTAGAGGATTGATATCGACGACCATTACCTCGGCTGCTCCGAGGGCCTTGGCGGCCTGGGCGGTCAGATTGCCAATCGGCCCGGCGCCGATAACGAGGACCTTGCCGCCCTCGACAGGCCCAGCCAGTCGCACCGAATGGACGGCTACCGCTGTCGGTTCGACCATCGCCCCCTGATCGGCGTTCATGGCCGGTGGCAGTTTATGGAGCTTAGCCGCTTCGGTCAGAAAGTATTCGGAAGCCATGCCGGTCGTGCCGCCGAGGACGCCGATCACTTTATACTCCTCACACAGGTTATAGCGTCCCTGCCGGCATAGCAGGCACCGGCCGCAAAACTGCTGGGGCCGAAAGGTCACAAGCTCACCGGGGCGAAAGTCTCGGACCCCGAGGCCGGTCTTGACGACCACGCCTGAGCCCTCATGCCCCTGGACCAGCGGGAAGATGGCGTACTGATGGTTACCGTGATAGACATGGATATCGGACCCGCAAATGCCAATACGCTTTACGGCCAGCAAAACCTGGCCCTCGCCAGGTTCGGGAACCGGCACGTCGCGAAACTCTATCTGCTTAGGTCCTTGCAATATCGCCTGCAGCATATAGTTCACCTCACAAATTATTTTTAAATCCTGAAAGCGGCCTGGCGGGACTTAACAAGATGGACGCGCATCGCCTCATGGGCTGCCAGCGGCTCGCGGGCCAAAAAAGCCTCGATTATCGCCAGATGCTCGTCGATTGTTTCCTGCGACCGCTGCGGCAGCCTGGTCGACCGAAAGCGGATGCGTTCGTTCTGGGCGTACATATTGGCCATCACTTGATTCAGAAAGTCGTTGCCGGCTAAATCCATTATGTGGCAATGAAGTTCGTTGTCCAATTTGGCCAACCGGTCATAATCCTCCGGCTCGAGCTCCTGAAAAGCCTGGCGGTACCTCTCCAGGCTTTCGGCCGGAAAAACCGGTGTCACCATAGCAGCGACGCAGGGTTCAATAATTTCGCGCAACTGGTAGATATCGTTGATCACCTTCACCGTTATCGCCGACACGAAGGCGCCCCGCTGGGGGATGATCGTTACCAGATTTTCCTTTTCAAGCCTGTTCAGCGCCTCGCGGATGGGTGTCCGGCTGACACCTATCGACTCCACCAATTCCCGCTCGTTCAAAATGCTGCCAGGGTCGAAGGCGCAGGTAAGGATAAGCTGTTTAATGATTCTATAGGCTTTTTCCCTCAGGTTTTCGGTTTGCATAACCACCGCGCTGTAGCTTACCATAGTGCCCCCCAGCATAATTTTCAGAATATTCATTGATAATGTATACAATTAATATAATATAATTATACAATTCTGCCACTTATTTCTCCTTCATTACTTTTAGAATTTTCTTTTGTTTAGGATAAAATTTTCCAGACAAACTATCCGCGGCATTCGCGGCTAAAAGAAAAGAGAAACTCCGGATTATCCGGAGTCTCTCTTTTCGTATAAGCCTAAGTTTAACAAGCTTCTATGGCTTGACTGTCGCCCGGTAAACCTGCTTACCGTCCTTCATTTCGATTATTACTGCGCTTTTCACCGCGTCATGGGTCGCGTTAAGGGTTGTGGCCCCGGTTATTGCCGGGAAATCTTTGGTTGCGGCCAAAGCTTCGCGAATTTTCGCCGGTTCGGTACTGCTGGCGCGTTTTATGGCGTCAATAAGCACGTTAGCGGCGTCGTAGCCGAGCACAGCCATAGCGTCAGGCGCTTGCCCATACTCTTTTTTATAGGCTTCGACAAACGCCTTCGAGGCGGCGCTGGTGTCGTCAACCGAGTAATGGTTAGTGAAATACGTATTGTTCAGCGGGGCAGCGGTGGCAACCTCGACAAGCTTCGGCGAATCCCAGCCGTCGCCGCCGATTATCGGCACGGCGATCCCCAGCTCGCGGGCCTGCTTTACTATCTTGCCCACTTCCTCGTAATAGCCGGGCACATAAATGACTTCCGGATTGAGGGCCTTAACCTTCGTGAGAATTGTTTTGAAGTCCTGGTCCTTCTGGAGGTAGGCTTCCTCGCCGAG